>DASUGG010000366.1:0-6741 GCA_036274135.1 Geminicoccaceae bacterium | reverse complement strand
GGCCAAGCGCTGGCGCAGCACGTAGTGCAGGATGCCGCCGTGGCGGTAGTAGTCGACCTCGTCCAGGGTGTCGATCGCGGCCGTCAGGACGATCTGTTCCTTGCGGCCGTCGGCCCTGGTGATGGTGCAGCGCACGGCCATGCGCGGCGCGATCTGCTCGAGGCCGTGCAGGTCGACGACCTCGCTGCCATCGAGGCCCAGGGTCTTGCGCGTGACGCCGGCCTCGAACAGCAGCGGCAGCACGCCCATGCCGATCAGGTTCGAGCGGTGGATGCGCTCGAAGCTCTCGACGACAACGGCCTTGACGCCCAGCAGATGCACGCCCTTGGCGGCCCAGTCGCGCGACGAGCCCGAGCCGTACTCCTTGCCGCCGACGATCACCAGCGGCATGCCCTGCTGCTGGTAGCGCATCGCGGCGTCGTAGATGGTCATCTCCTCGCCTTCCGGCATCAGGCGGGTCCAGCCGCCGCTGCGCTCCACCATCTCGTTCTTCAGGCGGATGTTGGCGAGCGTGCCGCGCATCATCACCTCGTGATTGCCGCGGCGCGAGCCGTAGGAGTTGAAGTCGCGCGGCTGGACGCCGTGCTCGATCAGGTAGCGGCCGGCGGGGCTGTCCTTGGCGATCGAGCCGGCGGGAGAGATGTGGTCGGTCGTGATCGAATCACCGAGCAGCGCCAGGATGCGCGCGCCCCGGACGTCGGCCAGCGGCTTCGGCTCCCGCGACATGCCGACGAAGTAGGGCGGCAGCCGGACATAGGTGCTGGCCTCGTCCCACTGGTAGGTCTGGCCGCCGGCGCCGCCGATCCTCTTCCAGCGCTCGTCGCCCTCGAACACGCTGCCATAGGCGTCGCGGAACATCGCGTCCGAGATCTCGCTCTTGATCTCCTTCGCGACCTCGGCCGGGCTCGGCCAGATGTCGCGCAGAAACACGTCCTTGCCGTCCCTGTCCTTGCCGAGCGGCTCGCGGGTCAGGTCCTTGCGCAGGCTGCCGGCGAGCGCGTAGGCGACCACCAGCGGCGGCGAGGCGAGGTAGCTCGCCTTGACCTGCGGGTGGATGCGGCCCTCGAAGTTGCGGTTGCCGGACAGCACGGCGGCGACCACCAGGTTGCCCTCGTCGACCGCCTTGGCGACCGGCTCGGCGAGCGGCCCCGAATTGCCGATGCAGGTGGTGCAGCCGTAGCCGACCACGTCGAAGCCCAGCGCCTGGAGGTCGTCCATGAGCTTCGCCGCCTTCAGGTAGTCGGTGACCACCTTGGAGCCCGGCGCCAGCGAGGTCTTGACGTGCGGCTTGGGCTTCAGGCCGCGCGCCACGGCGTTGCGGGCGAGCAGGCCCGCCGCCAGCATCACGCTGGGGTTGGAGGTGTTGGTGCAGCTGGTGATCGCGGCGATCACCACGTTGCCGTGGCCGAGCTCCTGGCCGCTGCCGGCGAGCGGCACGCGCGCGTCCGGCATGGCCGCCTTGTCGAGCATCGACGGCAGGGCCTCCTCGAACGCCGCCTTGGCGTTGCTCAGCGCGACCCGGTCCTGCGGCCGCCGTGGCCCGGCGAGGCTCGGCTCGACGGTGGAAAGGTCGAGCTCGAGGGTGTCGGAGAACACCGGGTCGGGCGCGCCGCGCTCGCGCCACATGCCCTGCTCCTTGGCGTAGGCTTCTACCAGGGCGATCCGCTGCGGCGTGCGGCCGGTGAGCTTCAGGTACTCAAGCGTCTGCCGGTCGATCGGGAAGATGCCGCAGGTGGCGCCGTATTCGGGCGACATGTTGCCGAGCGTGGCGCGATCGGCGAGCGGCAGATGGTCGAGGCCGTCGCCGAAATACTCGACGAACTTGCCGACCACGCCCCGCCGCCGCAGCATCTGGGTCACGGTCAGCACAAGGTCGGTCGCGGTGGCGCCTTCGGGCAGGGCGCCGGTCAGCTTGAAGCCGATCACCTCGGGAATGACCATCGAGATCGGCTGGCCGAGCATCGCCGCCTCCGCCTCAATGCCGCCGACGCCCCAGCCGAGAATGCCCAGGCCGTTGATCATCGTGGTGTGGCTGTCGAGCCCGACGAGGGTGTCGGGGAACGCGACCTGGCGATTGCCCTCGGCGGCCGTCCAGACCACCTGCCCGAGATATTCGAGGTTGACCTGGTGGCAGATCCCGGTGCCCGGCGGCACGACCCGGAAGTTGTCGAAGGCGGTCGCTCCCCAGCGCAGGAACGCGTAGCGCTCGTGGTTGCGCTCGTACTCGCGCTCGACATTGATCTGGAAGGCGCCGGGATTGCCGAAGGAATCGACCTGGACCGAGTGATCGATCACCAGATCGACCGGGCTCAGCGGGTTGATGTCCTGCGGGTCGCCGCCGAGATCGAGCATCGCCTGGCGCATCGCGGCGAGGTCCACGACCGCCGGCACGCCGGTGAAGTCCTGCATCAGCACGCGGGTCGGGCGGAACGCGATCTCCTGGTCCGAGCGGCGCTCGCGCAGCCAGGCGGCGAGCGCCTCGAGATGCGCCACGGTGACGCTGCGGCCGTCCTCGTAGCGCAGCAGGTTCTCGAGCAGCACCTTGAGCGAATAAGGCAGGCGCGAGACGTCGCCGAGCCTGGCCGCGGCGGCCTGGAGCGAGAAGTAATCGTAGCTCGCGCCGCTTGCCTGCAGCTCGCGGCGGCAGTTCAGGCTGTCGTGGCCGGATACGGGCATGGCGTTCTCCTCGAGGGCGCCGGCCCGGGGCGCATCAGGCGGTCGGATCGGCGGAAAGGCGCAGGTTGCGGATCTTGCGCTCGGTCAGCGCCGCGCGCGTGCGCAGAATATGCACCAGGGCGAAGTAGCACAAGAACGCCCCGAACATGACCAGCAGCGGCACCAGCATGCTGCCGTCCACCGCCGGGCCGCCGGCGCGCAGGATGCTGGAAGGCTGGTGCAGCGTGTTCCACCAGTCGACCGAGAACTTGATGATCGGCAGGTTGACCGAGCCGACCAGGCACAGGATCGAGGCGGCGCGCGCGCCGCGGCTCGGATCGTCGAAGGCGTCGTACAGCGCCATGTAGCCGAGATAGAGGAACAGCAGGATCAGCACCGAGGTCAGGCGCGCGTCCCAGACCCAGTAGGTGCCCCACATCGGCTTGCCCCAGAGGCTGCCGGTGAACAGCGCGACGGCGGTGAAGGCGGCGCCGATCGGCGCGGCGGCGCGCGCCGCGATCTCGGCCAGCGGGTGGCGCCAGACCAGCCCGATCGCGCTCGCCACCGCCATCATCGCGTAGACCATCAGCGCCATCCAGGCGGCCGGCACGTGGATGTACATGATCCGGTAGGCCTCGCCCTGCTGGTAGTCGGGCGGCGCCTCGACCAGGGCCAGGTACAGGCCGACCGCCGTCAGCACGGCGGCGCCGCCGGCCGCCCAGGGCAGGACCGCGTCGGCGATACGCTGGTAGCGCAGCGGATTGGCGAACCGGTGCATACCGGAAAGATAGATCAGAGCGCACCGCGGGAGAAGCGTGCGGCCGTCACTCCCCCGCGGCTGGATCGGCCTGCGTCACGTCCTGACCCACGGCTACCATCGCCGCGACCCGCCTTGACCTGGCGCGCGATCGACGAGCAGGCGTGCGAGGCTTCACCGCGCAAGGGGGCAACCCGACGAAGGATCAGAACCCCTCGAAGAGGTAATCAAGCGCGGCCAGGATGCGTCCACGCTCTGCCGCGAGGCTGGCTACCACCTGCCGCAGGTCCCTCGCCCGTAAAGTGGTCAGCGCGGGAACAAGGAGGGCGTAGTCCCGGCCGTCCACCCTGACGGCCAGGATGAGGCGGCCTGCGAATGGCGGCATCGCGGCTGTCGGCGCGAGCGGTGCTACGACCCGATCGGGGCCGGTGTCGGCAAGGTCCGATTGCAGGATCGTGACGAACGGTAACGCCTGCCTGGCTCTCGGAACCGGGTTGTCGAGGACGTCAAACTGGCGCATCGCTGTCGACAGTGGCGTAATGCTCGCGGACCATGTCCGCGAACGAGCCGTGAGCTTCAACGAAGGCGCTGAGCGCTGCGAGATCCTGACGAATCTCGGCCCTCGCCCGCTCGGCCAGGTGCTGCCTCAGTGCCTGCGCAAGGGCCTCCTCGGCGACCTTGGACACGTTGATACCGGCGCCTTTGGCTTTGGCGTAAAGATCCGCATTGAGCGTGACGCTCACGGTCCGCTTGCGCGCCTCTGAATCGAAGGGCGGATTTCGCATGGGCTTCCTCGTGCGATAGGCACGTGCAGTTTACCGGTGTTGCTAACATTGTTGCAAGCCGCTGGTCGCATCTGCTCATTCCAGCGCCAGGCGGAGCGCGGCAGCGGTGGCGAAGGGGGCCAGCGCCAGGGCGGTGAGCAGCATCGCGCCCAGCACCAGGAGTTGTGGCCGGCCGGACAGGCCCATGACCTCGCCCTCGACCGCGCTGACGCCGAAAATCAGCACCGGGATGTAGAGCGGCAGCACCAGCAGCCCCATCAGCGCGCTGCCGCGCCGCGCGCCGAGCAGCAACGCCGCGCCGATGCCGCCGACCAGGGTCAGGGTCGGCGTGCCGAGCAGCAGCGCCAGCGCAAGGATCGCGAGCGCCTCGGGCGGCAGATGCAGCAGCACCGCCAGCAGCGGCGAGGCGATCGCCAGCGGCAGCCCGCCGGTCAGCCAGTGCGCCGCGCTCTTGCCGAGCACCACGAGCTCGAGCGGCAGATCGGCCAGCGCCAGCAGCTCCAGCGAGCCGTCCTCGGCGTCGTCCCGGTAGAGCCCGTCCAGGCTCAGCATCACCGCGAGCAGCGCCAGCACCCAGATCACGCCCGTGCCGATCCGCTCGAGGATCTCGGGCGCCGGCCCGACGCCGAGCGGGAACAGCAGCAGCGCCAGGACGAAGAACAGCAGAGGCTGCACGGCCTCGCCGAGGCGCCGCAGGCTGAGGCGCAGATCGCGGCGCAGGATGGCCAGAAAGGCGCTCATGCGCGCGAAGCCCCGCCGCCGAGATGGAGCTCCATGGCGTCGCCGATCGTGGTGTCACCGTGCGTCGCGAGCGCGACCATGCCGCCCTGCGCCCGATGCGTGGCGATCGCCTGCTCGAGCCGGTCGCGGTTGGCCACATCCAGCCCGACGCCGGGCTCGTCGAGCAGCCACAAGGGGCGCTCGGCGATCAGCAGCCGCGCCAGCGCCAGGCGCCGCCGCTGCCCGGCCGAGAGATGGCGCGCCGGCGTCGCCGCAAGGGCCCTGAGGCCGAAGCGGTCCAGCGCGCCGTCGATGCGATCGGCCGCGCAGCCGCCCAGCGCCGCGGCGAACCCCACGTTCTCGCGCACCGTCAGCATCCCCTTCACCGCATCGGCGTGGCCGAGATAGCACAGCTGGCGGCGATACGCCGCGAGATCGACCTCGATCGCGGCGCCGCGCCAGACCAGCTGGCCGGCGGCGGGCTGCAGGAAGCCCGCCATCATCCGCAACAGGCTCGACTTGCCGCTGCCGTTGGGGCCGCGCAGCAGCAGCGCCCCGCCCGGCGCCAGCGCGAACGAGACGCCGGCGAAGACACGCCGTCCGGCGCGGATGCAGGCGAGTCGGTCGGCGACGAACAGGGCGCCGCTCAGTCGACCGGCCGGCGGTCGTCGATCACCTTGCCGTCATTGGCAAGCTCGCCCGGCGCCACGAGGGTAACGCCGCCGCGCAGGCCGGTCGCCGCACGCAGGCTGTCCTCGATCGCCGCGGCGAGCCCGTCGCCCTGCGGCGCCGCCTCGCAGTACAGGGTCATCCGATCGCTTCCGTCGATGCGCTCGACCACGAGCCGCGCGCGACCGATCTCGCCGTGCCGCTGCGCGATCTGGGCGATCTGGGCGGGATGCACGAACATGCCCTTGACCTTGGCGCTCTGATCGGCCCGCCCGAGCCAGCCGCGCAACCGTCGGTTGGTCCGCCCGCAAACGCTCATGCCGGGCATCACGGCCGACAGATCGCCGGTCGCGAAGCGGATCAGCGGGTAGTCCGGATTGAAGGTGGTCACCAGCACCTCGCCGACCTCGCCGGCCGGCACCGGCTGCCCCGTGCCCGGCCGCACCACCTCGACCAGCACGCCCTCGTCGATCACGAGGCCGTCGCGCGCCTCGGTCTCGTAGGCGATCAGGCCGACGTCGGAGGTGGCATAGCACTCGTAGGCGGCGAGACCGTACTGCTCCTGCAGCTCGTCGGCGAGCGCGCGCGGGAACGCCTCGGCCGAGACCAGCGCGTGGCGGAAGCCGTCGAGGCGAAGGCCGGCGGCGCGGCCGCGCTCGAGCAGGACGCGCAGGAACGACGGCGTGCCGGTGAAGGCCGCAGGCCGCAGACGATCGATCACCTGCAGCTGCAGGTCGGTCTGGCCGGTGCCGGCCGGGATCACCGGGCAGCCGAGCGCGCGGGCGCCGCTCTCCATCATCGCGCCGCCCGGCGTCAGCTGATAGGCGAAGCTGTTATGCACCAGATCGCCCGGCCGGAAGCCGGCCGCGAACATCGCGCGGGCAAAGCGCCAGTAGTCGGCCCTGTCCACCTCGGGCTCGAAGATCGGCCCGGGCGAGGCGAACACCCTGGCGATCCGCGCGAGCGGCGTCGCGTTGAGCCCGGCGAAGGGAGGCTGCGCCCGCTGGCGCTCGATCAGCTCGCTCTTGCGCAGGACCGGCAGCTCGGCCAGGGCGGCAAAGCTGCTCAGCGCCTCCGGATCGACGCCGGAAAGGCCCTCGGCGAGCCCCGGCGCATGCGCCAGCGCGTGCCGCAGGAGGCCGGGCAGCGCGCCCA
>DASUGG010000365.1:0-6039 GCA_036274135.1 Geminicoccaceae bacterium | reverse complement strand
AGTCACCAGCAGGGCTACGCACAGGTGCAGCGGCACGACCCAGAAGCGGGCGTACATGTGGGCGCTGCCCGTGGCCGCGAGCAGGAAGACGGTGACGACCGCGAGCGTCGTCGCGGCGATCAGCCGGCCGCGCGGGCGGCCCAGCATCCGCACGGCCGCGAGGATGATGATCTGCGGCAGCATCAGCCAGCCGATCAGCGCCGGCAGGCCGCCCTCGGCCCAGAGCAGCAGATAGATGTCGTGGACCGGCGCGCCCATCTCGCTCTCGGCCCGGTACTGGTCGACTCCCATGCCGAACAGGAGCCGTTCGTCCACCACCTCCAGCGCCTCGTGGATCAGGCCCATGCGGGAGCTGAACGTGCCGGCATGCTGGAGGTCGCCGGCCTCCAGGGCCTGCAGGACCCGCACCTGAAACGTCTCGGGCAGAATTAGCGGCCCATAGACCTCGAGCAGCGGCAGGGCCACGGCGACGACGACCGCGATGCCGACCAACAGGCGCCACCTGATGGCCAGCACGATGAACACCCCGACCCCGGCCAGGCTCCACAGCAGGCCGCCGACCGAGCTGGTCGCCACCAGGGCGTAGGCCAGGATGGCGACCGAGACGAGCACGTAGGGCAGACGCCACCTGCGGCTGAACCAGAGATAGAAGAGCAGCGGCAGGGTCAGGCCGATGACGTTGGCGTTGGCGTTCGGATTGCCCATGAACGACGTCAGGCGGCCCGAGCCCGTGACCAGCCGGAAGGTGTCGTCGCCGCCGGTGAAGTAGATCACCAGGCCGTAGGCGTTGACACAGACCGTGCCGAGCACGAACGCCCGGATGAAGCTGTCGACGATGGCCTGGTCGTCGCGCACGACGATGTAGGCGAGCAGGATGTAGGCGAAGGCGTACTGGCCGACCACGATCAGGGCGCGCTCGGGCGCGGGGCCCAGCAGGCTGCTGATGATCAGGGCCAGGCTGAGCACGGCGAAGGACATCAGCCAGGGGCCGGTCAGCGGACCCATCGGCGCGAAGCGCAGCCGGCCCGACAGCAGCAGCAGCACGCCGCTGAGGCAGAACAGGATGTCGCTGTAGGTGAAGAACAGCTCTCCCGGCCGCAACATCGGGAAGACGCTGAAGAAGATCGCCAGCCGGGTGAGCGGCAGCTCCAGCGCCCCGAGGTCGAAGTGCCGCGCGCGGATCGTCAGCAGCCGGCTGAGCGGCGAGACGTGGCTAGTGCGTAAGAATGCTGTCATAGATCTGCATGATCGACTGGGCGTGCCGCCGCATGCCGAAGCGGCCGACGGCGTCGGCGCGGGCCTCGGCGGCGATCGCCGCTCGGGCTGTGGGGTCGGCGAGCAGAGCGAGGGTGCGCTCGGCGAACGCGTGCGGATCGTCGGCGGGCACCAGATAGCCGGTTTCGCCGTGCCGGATGATCTCGGGATTGCCACCGGAATCCGACGCGATCAGCGGCGTGCCGAGCAGCATCGCCTCGATCAGCGAGCGGCCGAACGGCTCCTCGACGGCCGGCACCACGAGCACGTCGCAGGCCGCGATCCACGGCTCCGGCGGGTAGCGGAACCCCATGAGGCGCACCCGGTCGCCGAGACCGTGCCGCGCGATGGCGGCGGCCACCTCGGCACCGCCCTCGCGGGTCTCGCCGTAGATCGGCGCGGCGATCGCGAGGTCGGGATCGTGGGCGACCATGCGCGCAATCGCCTCGACGAACAGCAGGGGCCGCTTGCGCGCGTAGAGATTGCCGACGAAGCCGACCACATGCGTCTCGGGCGGGCTGCCGAACTCGTCGAGCACCGCCCGCCGGGCCTTGGCGCGATCGACCGGCTCGGCGTCGGTGGCGAAGGGGCTGTGGACCACGGTGTTCTTGCGCGCCGCCGAGAGCAGGCCGGGGCGCGGCGAGGAGAACTTCGAGACCGAGACGACGCGGTCGGCGACCCAGGGCGCCAGGAACCGCAGGCCCGAGGCGCGCGGGTTGGCGCGGTGGTGCCACAGCAGCCTGGCACCGGCCAGCCGCGCCGGGATGGCCCAGGTGGCATGCATGCGGCCGTCGTTGGTATGCACGATGCCGACGCCGCGGCGGCGCAGAAAGCGGGCCAGCGGCGCGGCCCGGCGCAGCGTGAAGCGCAGGTCCTCCACGCGCTCGGTGCCGCTCGCGCATTCGTCGATCGGCGCCGGCTCGAACGCCAGCCGCTCGTCCCGGAACAGCCGGGCGGTCGCGCCGTCGCTCCTGTGCATCAGGATCAGCGGCGCGTAGCGCTGCCGGTCGAGATGGCGAATCAGGTTGAGCGCCGAGATCGACGAGCCCCCGACCTGGTCGCCGACGAACGGAAAGCAGACCACTACCGGTGACGTACCGTTCCTCACCATGGCGCCACTACGCTTCGAGAGACCACGTCTGCACGGGGATCGCATGACGGTCGCGTCCGCGAGCCGCGCGATCGGCGCCGTCGGCCCGCAGGGGGCTGTCACGACGACACGTCGAGCTGCGACCTGACGTTGCCGGCGCGCAGGGATGCCGCTGCGCCGGTCGCCTCGGGGCGACCTGCCTGCTTTCCCGTGCGTCGACGGTCCTCCATGCTGCTCATGCCGCGCGGGGTTGCGCCCGCCGCCGGTCTCCTTATCCGCGCAATGTCTGAAGGACTGGTTACCTTCCGCGCGGTCCGGGACGTCGGCGGTGCGCCGCGGTCGGATGCCGGAACGCTCGGCACGGCGCCGCTCGCCGCCGGCGCCGGGCGCACGCAATTCGGTTTCTATGCAGCCGGCCTTCGGATAGCCTGGGCCATCCTCGCGATTATGGGGTCGCGATTGTCGGAAGGCCGCAGATGTCCAGCACCGATCGCAATGTCGAGCTGATCCGCGACCTCTACGAGCGCTACAGCATGGGCGACGGCGCGGAGTGCGTCCTGGACGGCCTGGCCGATGACGTGCTGTGGCGCTCGGTCGGGCCTCCCAGCCGCCTGCCGTTCGCCAGGTCGTACCATGGCCGCGACGGAGTGCGGGCCTATTTTCGCGCGCTCAACCAGGACTGGGAGATGATCAGCTACAAGGTGAACGAGCTGATCGGCCAGCGCGACCGGGTGGTCGCGCTCGCGGATGTCTGCTTTTGCCACCGCAGGACCGGCAAGCTGGTGGCGACGCTCAAGGCCGACGTGTTCCGCCTGCGCGACGGCAAGATCATCGAGTTCTGCGAGTTCTTCGATTCCGCGGCGGCGGTCGAGGCGGCGAGCGACCGCGACGAGGTGCTCTGGGCGGAGTCCGCCCTCGCGGGCGACGCCGATCTGTGACGCACGCGCGATCGCCGACTAGCTTGCCGGTCGTTGCGACAATGGGCATCATGATCGTGTGGATTGTGCTGGCGTCAACCGATCAACCAAATGGATAGCCGGGCATGAAGATCCAGGATATTGCCTACAGCAGCGTGGGCGAGTTCGACGCGCGCTGGCTCGAACAGACGCGGAGCCGGCCGGGCACGATCGAAGTCCGTGCGGACACGCCGGCGATCGAAGTCGCGCAGTAGGTCGACGACATCGGCGCGCGACTGATCCTCGTGACGGATGTCTCCAGGGCCATCGTCGGTCTCATTGCCCCGCACGACTTCCAACGGCGCCTCTCGAACGAGTTCGGCAGTCTCGTTTCGAGCTTCGCGGCGGCGATCCACGCCGTCGGTCTCAATCTGCCGACAGGCGACCCCCGCACCTTCCGCGACCTCGGCCGGCCGGATCTGTACTGGTGCGCCGTGGGCGCCCACTACACCGACGAGGTGCCATGCCCGGAGCACCGTAGCTAGTCCCGCGAATGCTGGACGCGATTCTTGCTCCTACGAAAGGCCTGCTGGGCAAGGCCTATCTGATTTCCGGCCTGATCCCGGCCACCATTCTGTATGTCGGATGGACCTGGTTCTGGGGCGGCCGTCGCGCCATCGACGCGTTGATCACCAGTTCGACCGCCGACACGCTGCTGGCGGACACGATCGTCACGCTCGTATCCTGGCTGGGGCTCGGCCTCGTGTTTTTCTATACGCGGGCCACCTTGTTCCAGTTCTTCGAGCGTCTTCCGATCTGGCTGCTGCGCGATCTTTTCGTGGCCGCCCAGCTGCGCAAGAGACGGCGCGCGCGGCGGCGGCGAACCGAGCTCGTATGGTTGCTCAGCGTCGCGCGCTGGCACGAGCAGGACTACGCGCAGCCGAAATTCGTGCCGGAATCATTGCTGGAGCCCGGCTGGCTCCGGTTCCGGTGGTCGTGCCTGAAGCGGCGGTCGAGCAGCGAGGATCAAGCGTTCGAGGCGTCCTGCCGGGGCAGGACCGAATTTGCCGATCTGGCCAAGACCGAACGAACGGCTTTGTTCCGGCGCTGTAGATTGAATAGAGCACTCGATCGTCTAGTCGTATTCTATCTGTATTGTTACCATCAGTTTAAACAAGCAGGTCATCAGGCAGAAGACGAGCGGCGCCGCATCGAGAATCGGATAAATCGCGAGATTGCACATTGGCGCAAGCTGACCGGAGATCAATCGAGCCTCGGCCTGATCGGAGCGGTGCACGACGCGTTGCATCGCCGTTGGCTCAGGGCGAGGGATGCGGCCCGGCTGTTTCCGGCGGAACGCTGGGTGCAGCCGACCGCGATAGGCAATATCTTCGCCTCTTTGGACGACTATGCGGAGAAGCGTTACAAGATAGATACCAGCACCTTGTGGTCCAGGCTATGGTGGACTCTGCCTGCGGAAGTGAAGGATGAGGTCGCGCAGGCGAAGCTTGGCGTCGAGACGCTGATCAACATCTGTGTCGCCTTGCTGCTGCTGGCTGTCTTGATAGGCCTGTCGGCGATCGTGGATGACGACGCCTCGTATCGGAGGATCATGATATTCGTCGTCGCGACGTTGTGTCTGGCGCGACTCGCGTACATGGCCTCGCAATCGTCGGCCAGGGCGCTCATGGCCAAGATGGAAAGCGCGATCGATGTCTACCGGCTCGATCTGCTGCGGAAAATCGGCTTCGAGCCCGCCACCATTCAGGAAGAGCTGGCTCTGTTCGAGGAGACGAGGGGATTCTATGAGCAGGCAGTGCCGCGGAACGTAACCAGGCCGTTCGGCAAAGCCAGCGAGAAGAGCGCGGCCGGCGACGGGCAAGGGCCGCACGCAGGCACTTCCTATATGGACATGCTCCTCGTGGTGAAGGAGTGGCGCCACGGCGATGGCCCGGAGCGCGTCGACGGAGCGCCGGACGCCCATCATCCCTAGCGCCGCCTCGAGCCGCGCGCGGCCGTGCTCCGCTCAAGGCCAAAGGCGGGACCTAGTGATGCGATTGCGCGTAGTGGCGCGCCAGCGCGTCGCCGCCGAAGTCGTTGGCGAGGTCCCGCCACACGGTATGGATGTGGTTGGCGCCGCGCTGGACGTTGTCGTACTCGACGTACAGCCGCTCGCCCTGGATCCGGTAATAGTGCGGCTGGCCGCGCTCGCTGCCGCCCGCCCAGAGGAACCTGAGGCGGTCGAACTCGCGATCGACCAGCCGCGCCTGCTGATCGGCCAGCTCGTCGGGCAGGCGCGCGACGAAGGTGCCGAGCAGCTCGCGCAGGATCGAGGCCTGGCCGGCCTCGAGCGCCGACGCGGCGAGGCCTTTCGGCTCCGGCGTGAAGCTCAGGGCGTCGAGATGCGCCTCCTCGAGGCCGATCTGGGCCACCAGCCGCGCCTGCATCGGCACCAGCCGGGCGTCGAGCCCGTCGCCCGCGCGCCGGCGAAAGACCTGCGTCAGCGGCAGCGGACGGTCGCCGGCCTGGAGCCGCGGGCGGTTGGAGCTGACCGTGTCGTGCGGCGCCGCCGGCGAGATCAGCGCCCGCGCCCGCTTCTCCTCGTCGAGCGCCCGGAACAGCTCGCGGCCGAGGTCCTCGGCCGCCGCCAGCGGGCGATGCAGATGCGGCCCGAGCATCGGGCTGTCGGCCGGATCGGCGCCGAGAAAGTTCGGCATCGCCGACGCCACCTCGCCGTCGATGATGGTGTAGTGCAGCGATACGTGGTGGCCGCCGAAGCGCCAGCCCCAGGCGTTCCCG
>DASUGG010000364.1:0-13640 GCA_036274135.1 Geminicoccaceae bacterium | reverse complement strand
GGTCGAGGACGGTATGGGCACGATGGTCGACTGGACCTATGTCGACGGCGCCGACGTGATGCCGAGCGACGAGGAGGTGGAGAAGCTCCGCCCGTCGATGTGATGCTCCACCGCTAGCCAGCGGCCGCGAGGCCCGGCAGTATCAGGAAAGGACCCCGCATGGCGAAACATGCCGGCCCGGCGCTTGCCGCGTTGGCGCTCCTCGGCAGCACTGTCTTTGGTGCGCCGGCCGAGGCGGACGACATCTTTGTGGTGTTCGAGAACCCGGCGGCGGGTGCTCTGCCCGTCAAAGGCGCCGCCTCCGATGAGGAGATGGCCAAGCTCGGCGCGCTCGAGGTCGATTCGATCGAGTTCGGCATCGAGAATTCTTTGGTGATCGATCCGCAGGAAGGTGCGACCGGCCCGGGCCGTCCCGATCTCCTGCCGCTCAAGCTCGAATTGCCGCTCGGCCCCGGCGTCCCGGCGCTGCTGCAGACCGCGGGGACGGGCGGCCATTACGGCGGCGCTACGGTCCACTTTCGCACGAACGGCCGCAAGGCGGTTGACTACGCCACCCTGGCGCTGAAGCTCGTCGCAGTGACGAGCGTCGAGGTCTCGGCGCATCCGGACGAGCCGCCGCAGGCCGAGATCGCCCTGACCTATGGCGCGATGCAGCTCGACGTCTATGCGCACGACGCCACGGGCGCCCTCGCCAAGACCCCGGAGACCGGCCGCTGGAACTTCATGAGCGGCACCGCCGACTTCTCGGCGGTGCCCAAGCGCTGAGGAATCGCGGGCTCAGCCGTATTGCGGGTCGACCGTGAAGCCCTGGCCGTCCTCGTGCAGGGTGAAGGCGCCGGCGCGCACGCCCTCGAGCCAGCGCGCCGTGCGGGCGAGGCCGCCGAACGGGTAGAAGTGCAGCCGCTCGATCCGGCTCGCAGGCTCGGCGGCGCGATGTTGCGCCAGCGCCGTGATCAGCGCGTCCGGGTAGGACAGGCGGGCGAGCCGCAGCAGGTTGCCGCCCTGGCGGGTCAGCACGCGTATCGAATTGCCGATGCCGCACAGCCGGGCGTAGGCCAGCAGGGTCTTCAGCGTCGCCGGCCCCGGCACGCCGACATGGATCGGCAGGCCGTCGGCGCGGATCGCGCGCTCCCAGGCGAGCAGCGGCGCGGCGTCGAACACGAACTGCGTCACCAGGCGCAGCGCCGCCTCGCTGCGTCGACCATAGGCGACCTTCTGCGCGTGCGTCGTCGTCTGGCCGGGCAGGCGCAGCACCGGCTCGCCCTCGGGATGGCCGGCGACGCCGATGGTGCGGATGCCGTGGCGCTCGAGCAGGCCGGTCTCGAGCAGGGCGAGCGAGCTCGCGAACGGGCCCTGCGGCTGCTCCAGCCCGCCGCCGATCGCCAGGACCTGATCGACCCCGGCGCGGTCGGCGAGCTGGCCCAGGAAGGCGTCGAGCTCGGCTTCGCTGGTGATCGACCTGCCCGGAAGGTGCGGCACCGGCGCGAGGTTCGCGTCCCGCACCTGGCACGCCGCGGCCACCACATTGCGCCAGTCCTCGCCCGGCACGAAGGCGATGTAGACGCGGGTTCCGGCCGGCAGCAGTCCGAGGCCGCCATGCCGCGCCACCGCCGCCGGCGTCGTCTCGATCGAGAAGTCGGCCACGAGGTCGACGATCTGCCGCCGGCTCGGCGGCGCCGGCAGCGCCGCGGGATCTCTCGCCAGGACGGTGGTCGCGGCCATGCGCGTCAGCTCCGAAAGCGGCTCCGGTGCCCGCGTTCGCGCCGCACCGGGTCTCGACAACCGGCAGATAGGAGCGATCCGGTCCCGCCGACAGCTTGCCGGCGACGCTCGCTTGCGGCGATGCGACATCGGGGCCACGCCCTTGCGACATGTCGTTGCTGCGGCCGCTCACGATGGCGCGCCATTTACGGGAAATTAGCGGGGTTCGGCGTTTCCTGGGGGTCGCCCCTCATGCTCCGCCCCGGAAGCGGCGCGCCGCCGGGGCAGAAGCAGAAGGATGGCCGATGGACCGGCAAAGCCCCCGACGAAGCGCGTGGTCCAGAGCGTGGCTGACGATCCCGGCGGCGGCTTTGCTTGCCGCCTGCCAGGGATTGCCGTCGCAGCTGTCGTTGTCCGGCGAGCCGGAGACGGCGGCGCCGGGCTGGCGCGTCGTCGAGCGGCTCGGCGAGGCGCGCTACCTGGCGCCGAGCATGGCCGGCTGGGAGGAGGTCACGGCCGGCAGCCTGATTCCCGCCGGCAGCCAGATCGTCACCGGGATCGGCGGCCGGCTGATCGTCCATCATGCCGACAACCAGCTGAGCGCCGGCACCAGCAGCCGCTTCATCCTGCCCGGCTGGGAGGCCGGCGGCGGCGTACGCCAGACCGCCGGCTGGCTGCGCTACCGGATCGCGACGGTGCCGTCGGAGGCCTTCCCGATCGAGACCCCCTTCCTGGACCTGATGGTCGACGATGCGGTGGTCGACGTCACGGTCGGCGAGCGCGAGACCGAGGTCGCGGTGGTCACCGGTCGCGTCCAGGTCAAGACCGTCGACGGCCGGCGGCAGATGGAGCTGCACGCCGGCTACACCGGCTACGCCAGCCTGCAGGACGAGCCGCTCGCCGTTCGGCGCGGGCCGGGCGCGCGCCTCGAGGCGGTGCCGCCGCTCGTGCTGCCGGCCCTGCATCCCGACCGTCCGGCCGCGCCGATCCTGGTGCCGCGCCCGGCGATCGCCGCACCGCCGCCCGAAGCCGCACCGATCACGCCGCCCCCGGCCCCTGCCGCGCCCGCTGTCGCCGCACCTGTTGCCGCGCCGCCCGCTTCCGTCCACGCTCCGGCATCTGCAGCCGCGGCGCCGGCGGGCCGGGCCGGCGTGCCGATGGCGCAAGCCGCCGCGGCGGAGGTCGAGGCGGTCGATGAGATCCGCCGTCGTTTCGATGCGCTGACGGAGGGGCTGCTCGACGATCTGCCGCCGGCGCTGCCGCCGCAGCGCGTCGGGAGGTGAGCCTGCGCGAGGGGCGCGAGATCGCACGGCGCAAGCGCTGAACATGCAGCATCATCGACCGTTCGCGCTGCTGGGTGCGCTGGTGGCGCTGGTCTACCTCGCCGGCTGGTTCGATCCGCTCGAGCGGACGCTGTCGGATCTGCGCGCCGGCCTGGTCGAGCGGCCGGCGTCGGGCGACCTCGTGATCGTCGCGATCGACCCGGCGAGCCTGCAGGCGCTGGAGCGCTGGCCGTGGCCGCGTCGCTACCACGCCGAAGCGATCCGGCGCCTGCTGGCGGCCGGCGCGGCGCGCATCGCCTACGACGTCGACCTCAGCGCCGCCTCGCAGCCGCAGGACGACCGGGCGCTCGCCGCCGCCCTGGCCGACGCAGGTCCGGAGCGCATCGTCCTGCCGGTGTTCCGGCATCTGCGCCAGACCGCCGACAACCGCATCGAGCCCGTCGACACGGCGCCGCTGCCGCTGTTCGGCGACCATGCCGGCGCCGTCTCCGTCGATCTCCGGGCGGATGGCGACGGGCGGGTGCGCCGCATCGCCCGCGGCGCCTCGCGCCAGGGCGAGGAGTTGCCGACCGCGCCGGCCTGGCTGCAGCGCGATCCCGGCGGCGCGGCCGACGGCGCCGGGTCCGGCGCGCCGATCCTGATCGACTACAGCATCGATCCGGACTCGATACCGCAGCTCAGCTTCATCGATCTGCTGAGCGGCCGCTTCGATGCCGCCGCGCTCGCCGGCAAGCGGGTCCTGGTGGGCGCTACCGCGATCGAGCTCGGCGACTGGATCAGCGTGCCGCGCCACTGGGCGCTGCCGCGCCCGGTCGTCCAGGCGCTGGCGTTCGAGACCCTGCGCCAGGACCGCGCGCTCGCGCATGCCGGCGGCTGGCCGATGGCGCTCGCCAGCGCGCTGCTCGTGATGCTCGTCGGGCCGCTGTTCGTCCGCCTGCCCTGGCGGCACGGGCTCGCTGTGCTCGCCGGCCTGATCGCGGCCGTGATCGGGCTGGCGCTGCTGCTGCAGCCATGGGCGGCGGTCGTGCTCGACAGCACCGCGCCGGTGCTCGGCCTGCTGCTGGCGTTCGCCGGCGCAATGCTGGGCAAGGCGGAGCGCCGCTCGCGCCGGCGGGGCGGCCAGCCGGGCCTGCTGCCGATCGACGGCCGGCTGACCCGCGAGCTGGTCGACAGCAGCTTCGATGCGATCGTCACCTTCGATCCGGGCGGCGTCCTGCTGTCCTGCAACGGCGCCGCCGAGCGCATGTTCGGGCGGCCGGCGGCCGAGCTCGTGAGCCAGCCGGTGACCCGGGTGCTGCCGGACGAGCATCACCGCGCGCTCGCCGCGTGGGCGCAGGACGGCGGCTCGCGCGAGCTGGTCGCGGCGCGTCGCGACGGCAGCCGCATCCCGGTCGACGTCGCGCTCAGCCGCATGCAGCTCGACGGCCGCTGGGTCGGCATCGCGATCCTGCGCGACATCTCGCAGCGCAAGGCGCAGCATGCCGAGCTCGAGCGCATGGCGCTGCACGACGCCCTGACCGGCCTGCCCAACCGCACCCTGCTGAACGACCGCATCGCGCAGGCGATCAGCGCCTCCAGGCGGTCGGGCGAGGCGATGGCGGTGCTGATGCTCGATCTCGACCGGTTCAAGGAGGTCAACGACACCCTCGGCCACCTGGTCGGCGACCGGCTGCTCACCCTGATCGGGCCGCGCCTGCGCCGGCCGCTGCGCGATACCGACACCGTCGCGCGCCTCGGCGGCGACGAGTTCGCGATCCTGCTGCCGGGGCCGACCGACGTTCCCGCCGCCTGCGGCATCGCCGAGCGGATCGTCGAAGCCTTCCGCCGCCCCTTCGCGATCGACGACATGGCGCTCGAGGTCGGCATCAGCGCCGGCGTGGCGCTGTATCCCGAGCACGGCGAGGCCGCCGAGCCGCTGCTGCAGCATGCCGACGCCGCCATGTATGCCGCCAAGCGCGGCGGCTCCGGCTTCGTCGTCTACGATGCCGAGAGCGAGGACAACCGGGCGCTGCAGCTGAGCCTGACCGGCGAGTTGCGGCGCGCGATCGAGGACGGCCAGCTGAGCCTCGGCTTTCAGCCGAAGGTCGACGCGCGGGAGGGCACGCTGGCGGGCGTCGAGGCCCTGCTGCGCTGGCATCACCCCAGGCACGGCCTGATCGCGCCCGAGGACTTCGTGCCGGGCGCCGAGCACACCGGCCTGATCCGACCGCTGACGCTGTGGGTCGTCGAGACGGTGCTGCGCGAGCAGCGGACCTGGCGCGAGACCGGCTTCGAGATCAACGTCGCGGTCAACCTCTCGGTCAAGTCGCTGCACGACCCCGAGCTGACCGATGTGCTGCGGCTCTCGCTCGAGCGCTGGCAGACCGATCCCCGCGCCCTGACGCTGGAGCTCACCGAGAGCGCCCTGATGGCGAATCCCGACAACTCGATGGCGGTGCTCAAACGGGTGGCGGACCTCGGCTGCCGCCTGTCGCTCGACGATTTCGGCACCGGCTATTCTTCGCTCGCCTGCCTGCAGCGGCTGCCGATCGACGAGCTCAAGATCGACCGCTCGTTCGTCGCCGCGATGACCGAGGACGACAATGCCGCGGTGGTCGTGCGCTCGGTGATCAAGCTCGCCAAGAGCCTCGGCCTGACGGTGATCGCCGAGGGCGTCGAGAGCGAGGACGCCTTCGCCTCGCTGCGGGCGCTCGGCTGCGACCAGATGCAGGGCTTCTACGTCGGCCAGGCGATGCCTTCCGACGCCCTGCTGGCCTGGCTCAGAGAGAGCCCCTGGGACCCGGACGCGCAGCAAAGCCGCGATCGGCTGCAGCCGGCCTGAGCGGCGGCGCCGGATCGTCGCGATCGAGGCCGAGGGCGGCGAGGTTCGCCGCGGTGGTCGGATCGAGGCCGAGCTGCTTTTGCGAAACCGTCGCCATGGTGCGGCGCAGCACCTGCTCGAAGCCCTCCAACGTCGATTCGACCCGGATCGGCCGGCCGTGCGTCCCCTGCACGGTCAGCTGCAGCCAGCCGCGCCGGCCGGGGTCGCGCTCGCCCGGCTCGCCGCCCCGGTCGCGGCGGCGGGCGCTGCTCCAGCCGCGCGGCGTGTAATAGGCGAGCCGCACGCGCGCCAGCTCGTCCCAGGCGAGCGACCTGCCGAACGGCCCGCGGATCGCGATGCCCTCCGGCGACAGCTCGACCAAGCTGAGCTGGCGCACGCCCGTGCGCAGGCCGAACCAGGCGAACAGCGCGGCGAGCACCGCCAGCAGCCACGCGACCGGCCTCGCCAGATCGAGCAGCAGCAACGGCCCGAGCGTCAACGCCAGGCCGACCGCGACCCGCAGATAGTCGGAGGAGAGGCTGCTGATCGGATAGTGGTGCCTGCTCATGCCGGCTCCAGGAGGCCGGGCGGTCGCGAGCGTCCCGCCCGGGCCGGTCTCGCGTCGCCGATACCGGACCAGCGCCGCCGCCTTGTCAACCCCCGTCGCCGCGGCGGCTCGCGGCAAGCCCGCGGGACATCCCGGGCCGCCGCGCGCAACTGCAGCGCGCAGGTTGGCGCTTGAGATCACCGTGAGCGTTAACCGGAAGTTAGCCCTGTCGCGTCACCATGTCACGGCATCCGCCAGGACCCGCCTTCCCGCGGGGGCATGCTTCGCAGCGGGGCGGCCGCGCCGCGCCCACGACATCCGATCTGGCGCGTGCAATGCGAGGCGACGGCGATCATGCTCGAGACGCTCGATCCTGCGAACCGCCTGCCGGCCGCGCCGGACGATCCGGCCGGCGGCGCGGCCGCGGTCGCGCCGCCGCCGGCGGGCGCCTGCGCCGATCTCGCGCCGGCCAACGGCGACCGCCGCGGCCCGCATGCCGGCGCGTGCGAGGCGGCCGCACCGCCGTGGGCCAGCGACTGGCTGCAGCTCAGCCACGAGCTGCGCACGCCGCTGAACGCGATCCTGGGCAACATCGAGCTTCTGCTGGACGGCTCGGCGGGGCCGCTCGCGGCGCCCGCGCGCGCCTGCGTCGGCGACATTCAGGCGGCGAGCCGGCAGCTGCTGAGCCAGCTGCAGCCGCTGCTGCTGCTGGTGCAGGTGCGCACCGCCGCCGCGGTGGCCGGTCCGCCGATCGATCTGCTGGCGCTGCTGCGGCAGGCGGCTTCGGCGCCGCCGGGCGAGCCCGCGCCGGTCGCGCGCGGCGAGCTGCTCCTGCCGCGCGGGGTATCCCTGATGCTCGCGGGCGACCCCGTCTGGCTCGGCGCTCTGGCCGCCGCCATGGTCGAGCTGCACGCCGGTTCGCCGCAGGCCAGGGAGCCGCTCTCGATCACGCTGGAGCGACTGCCGCGGCCGGCCGAGGAGCAGGCCGGCTGCTGTACGGGCGGCGTGCTGCTGCGGGCGTGCTGGCCCGGCCTCGATGCCGCCGCGACGGCACCGCTGCGGCTCGCGCTCATCGATGCCCTGCTGACTTTGCACGGCGGTCGGATCCGCTGCCTGAGCCCGCAGGGGCTGTGCCTGGAGCTGCCGAGCGCGCGCGTGCTGCGCAGCGGCACGGCGGAGCGCGACGGTCGCTGAGCGGCCGCCCAGTCGACGGCGGCGTCTAGGGGTTGTAGTTTGCGTTGGACATCCCTATTGTCCCCTTGACTGAGGACGGTAACATGTCCAGACGACATTGCTGCGTGCTTCTGGGACCGGCCGGCAGCAAGATCCTGGCGTGAGTATGGTATCGAGCCTTCGGCAACTTAACCACTAACGCAAAATCGGTCGGATGGTGGCGGGTCGGCAGCGTTGCCCCGGCGGCGAGCCGCAACCTGGAACAGCCGGCAGTCCGCGGGGCGGCTCGGTATTTTGCGTGGCGGAGCTGCGACCCCGCCATGGCGGTCTGGGGGCACCGTAGGTGAGGCGCAGGGACGGCCGGGACGTGGCGGGTGGATCGTCCTCGCCGGCATGCGAGGCTGGTCGGCGCGCGCGCGAAGGTCATTGGCCGGTGTTGGCGTGAGGCCGGCCTGCGATGGTCATCGGCTGGCCGGCTCCGGCGGCCGGCGTGCGATGGTGATGGATTGACGCGACCACCATCAACCATTGGATCGTTACAGCATGGGCATGTGGCCCTGATCACACTCGAGGGTTGAACGATCTCGATGCAGAATCGAAGCATGTTCCCGTACCGTCGGCACGGGCCCAAGAAACGTGTCAAGCACGGCCCCAACCGTAAGGCGCGGGGACCCCAGAAGGGATTGCCCAACTCGGCGCGCGACCTCTTGCCGTTGCTGCAGCCGGCGACCAAGGCGCTGGCCCAGGTGCTCGCCGGTCGCGCCAACGCGTCGGGCCAGCTCGGGCATGCCCGGACGATGCTGGCGCAGGCCGAGCGGATGATCGCCGAGCGGGCGCACAACCGGCTGACCCCGGCTGAGCGGGAGGAGTTCTTCGAGCAGCTGGCGCGTCTCAAGCTGACGCTGGCCGATGCCGATGCCGAGGCGGAGGTGCAGGCGGTCGAGCAGCACGAGCCGCGGCCCCAGCCGGTGCCGGTGGCGCAGGAGCGGCTGAAGGAGATGGCGCTGGCCCTGTCGGGACGCGAGCGGCCGGGTGCGAAGGGCGGGCGCGGCGCTGCCGAGCCTGCCGACGAGCGCGACGCCGGGGCGGCCGCGCCGCAGGCCGATGAGGGGCCGCACGACGCGCGGACGGCGGCCGCCGCCGAGCCGGAGCGCGCGGCCAGGGCGCGGGAGCCGGAGGCCGGTGCCGCCGAATCCGGCGCCGCGCCGCGTCGGGACCGCCTCGTGCTGCCGCGCGCCAGCGCCGAGCAGGCGGTCCAGGCGCTGGCGATCGGCAGCCTGGCGCGGCGCCGCAATCGCCCGGCAAGCTGGGCGGCGGCGGCCTCCGCCGCCGGCGAAAGCGCCGGGCTCGCCGGCACCGCCGCGACCGACCCGACCCCGCCGGCCGCGTTCGAGCAGCAGGAGCCGGTTCGCGACACGCCCGACGAAGGCGAGCGGCCGGAGGCCGATGCTCCCGAAACGCATGGCGGCAACGGCGCCGCGGCCGACGCCGAGCCGCGCCGCAATGCCGGCCGCCGCGCCCGCAAGCCCAAGAACCAGGGATTGCCGGAAGGCTGGGTGATCGACGACGAAGGCTTCGTCGTGCCGGGCGCGGGCTGAGCCGCCGCCGCGCCGCACGCGGCGCTTGCCTCACAGACTCTCGCCGCCGACCGTCAGGGGCGCTGCGCATGCCGATCCGCGCGGCCTCGCCGCCGGCGGCCGGTCATACGAAGAACACCCAGGTGACGAGCCCGAACAGGGGCAGCAGGAACAGGCACGACCAGGCCATGTAGCCGAAGAAGCTGGGCATCGGCACGCCGCGCTCCTCGGCGATCGCGCGCACCATGAAGTTCGGCGCGTTGCCGATATAGGTGTTGGCGCCCATAAACACCGCGCCGGCCGAGATCGCCACCAGCGTACTCGCCATCGGGCCGGTCAGCAGCGCGGCATCGCCGCCCGCGGTGTTGAAGAAAACCAGGTAGGTCGGTGCGTTGTCGAGGAAGCTCGACAGAATTCCGGTCGCCCAGAAATACATCGCGTCGAACGGCTCGCCGCCCCGACTGACCGACTCGACCACCGGCGCCAGCGCACCCGCCGTGCCGGCGCGCAGGATCGCGATCGCGGGGATGATCGTGATGAAGATGCCGGCGAACAGCTTCGCCACCTCGATGATCGGAAACCAGGTGAAGTCGTTGGCCTCGCGCGTGGCCTGCGGCGTCAGCTTCCACGAGGCGTAGGCGAGCGCCAGCAGCAGCACGTCGCGTGCGAGATGCTGCAACTCGACCTCGACATGGTAGACCGTGAAGGAGGCGCCGGGCTGCCAGACCCCGCTGAGCAGCACCGACAGCACGATGCCCGCCAGCAGCAGAAGATTGACCGTGCCTTCTACGCGAAAGCGCGGCTCTTCGGACGTGAAGGCGGCCGGCGGATCCTCGCGTCGCCAGGCCGCCAGATCGATCAGATAGAAGATCGCCAGCAGGATGGCGGCCAACAGCATCATAGGAAAGAACAGCATCCTGGCCGGCCAGAAGAAAGGCACGCCTTTCAAGAAACCGAGGAACAGCGGCGGGTCTCCGAGCGGCGTCAACGAGCCGCCGATATTGGCGACGAGGAAGATGAAGAAGACGACCACATGCACCTTGTAGCGCCGCGCGGCATTGGCGCGGAGCAGCGGCCTGATCAGCAGCATGGCGGCGCCTGTGGTGCCCATCCAGCTGGCCAGCGCCGTGCCCAGCGCCAGGATGCCGGTATTGAAGGCCGGCGTGCCGCGGCCGCTCGTGCGCAGGCGCAGCCCGCCAGTCACCGTGAACAGCGCGAACAGCAGGATGATGAACGGGATGTATTCGAGCAGCGCGGTGTGCAGGGTCTCGATCGCGGTCAACTCGAGCCCGAAGCGCGCTGCGAAGGGGAGCAGGAAGGCCGCGGCCCAGGCGGCGCTGATCTTGCCGAAATGATGATGCCACAGGCGCGGCGCGAGCAGGGGGAACAGCGCGATCGACAGCAGGATGCCGATGAAGGGCAGCACCCAATGGATGCCCAGCGCGGTGCCGTCGAGATGCAGCGCGTCGCCTGGCTCGGCCGCCACGGCGCCGCAGCAGGGCCACAGCAGGAGACCGAGGATCGGCAGCGGTAACCGTGCAGCGCGCGACATCCTGTCGTCTTCCTCCAAGCTCGACGGAACGGTTCCGCCCGAGGGTTGGCGTTCGACCCGAGGAGGGGATGATCTCGGCCTCGAGGCTCGCTCCGGTCCGCTTGGGGGAGGCGGGGCCGGGCCGCGAGTATGGCAAAAGGTCGGGATTCGGCAAGCCGAGCCGGCCGGGCGCGCTCGCCGCCACGTCGATGTTGCGGTGCAGCGGAGCGAATGCCGGCGTTGACCCTCGCAGGACGCCGACTTACCTATTGCAATGCAGCATGACCCATGCGGCGCACCGACGGCCGCGCTTCGCGCCGGATCCGCCCGTCCTCGTTGCGCCGCTCCAACCGAGCGAGGATGCCGATGGCCAGCGACAAGGTCACCCCGATCCAGCAGGCCGCCACCTCGGTGCGGAAGGCCGAAGGCAAGCTGTGGCGGGACTGCGCCGACATGTCGGCCTGGCATCGGCGCAGTCTCGGCGGCGCGCTGCGGTCGACCCAGGCGGCGATCTGCGGCCTGCAGGAGATGACCGGCGTGCTGCTCGCCTTCTGGCAGAGCCGCGCCAAGGACAGCCTGACCGCCGGGCAGCAACTGGCGGCCTGCGACTCGCCCGAGGCCGCGCTCGAGATCCAGCTGGAATACGCCGGCGCGATGCTGCAGGCCGGCGCCGACGAGTTCGTCCGGCTGCATGCGTTGGGCGGCAGAATCCTGGCCGATGTCCTCGTGCCGCCGGCGCGCCCGGTCGTTGCCGCGAAGACCGGGCCGGCGCCCGGCGCCGCCCTCGCCGCTTAGGACTGCTGGCGGCATGCCGGTCGCCGCTGGAGATCATTCGCCTTCAGGTTGCATACGCTCGGGACCGCCGTCGCGTCCGCTTTCCGGCGAGCCTGCGCGCCGGTCGCAGGAAGCCGCGCGGCATCTGCGGGCGTTGCGTCGCTGCCGGGCCCGGCGTGCCCGGGGGGCGACCGGCAACGTCGCCGTGGCCGCCGGCTCGGCGGCGTCGAGCCGGCTGGCCGGCGATTGCCCGCGGACGCCCGGAAAACGCCGCAAAGACGCGCCCTGCTGTCGCCGACGCGCCCGTTTGGGCTTTCCATGCACGCCCCATATCCACTATCATTCCGAGACTGGAACTGTCAGGGGTGATGCGGTCGCTGGCATGAGCAACCCGGTACGGGGCACGGACGGTGGCACGGCCGGCCAGATCGTCACCAAGACCAAGGACAAGACGGAGAAGCCGTCTTTGTACAAGGTCTTACTGCTCAACGATGACTACACGCCCATGGAGTTCGTGGTTCACGTGCTGGAGCGTTTCTTCAGCAAGAGTCAGGAGGACGCCACCCGGATCATGCTCCACGTCCACAACCATGGGGTTGGAATCTGCGGCGTGTACACCTACGAGGTCGCCGAAACCAAGGTCTCGCAGGTGATGGACTTTGCGCGCCAGCATCAGCATCCTTTGCAGTGCACGATGGAGAAGGATTGACGGACGGCGCGGATGCCCATGCTGTCGCGTAACCTGGAAAAGACCCTCCGGCGCGCCTTGGCCCTGGCCAACGCCCGTCAGCACGAGTACGCCACCCTCGAGCACCTGCTCATGGCGCTGCTCGACGATGAGGACGCCCTCGCGGTGCTCAAGGCCTGCGCGGTCGAGGTGGACCGTCTGCGCGGCAGCCTCAACGAGTTTCTCGACCATGAGTTGACCAGTCTGGCGGTCGACGGCGTCGTCGACGCCAAGCCGACGGCAGGCTTCCAGCGCGTCATCCAGCGCGCCGCGATCCACGTGCAGAGCTCCGGGCGGAGCGAGGTCACCGGCGCCAACGTGCTGGTGGCGCTGTTCTCCGAGCGCGAGTCGCACGCCGTCTATTTCCTGCAAGAGCAGAACATGTCGCGGCTCGACGCGGTCAACTTCATCAGCCACGGCATCGCCAAGCGGCCGGGCATGAGCGAGGCGCGGCGGGTGCGCGGCGCCAGCGAGGAGAGCGCCGCCGAGGAGCGCCGCAGCCAGAACAGCGAGGCGCTCGGCTCCTACTGCACCAACCTCAACATCAAGGCCAGCCAGGGCAAGATCGACGTCCTGATCGGCCGCGACCTCGAGATCGAGCGCACCATCCAGATCCTCTGCCGCCGCTCGAAGAACAACCCGTTGTTCGTCGGCGATCCCGGCGTCGGCAAGACCGCGATCGCCGAGGGGCTGGCGCTGCGCATCGTGCGCGGCGAGGTGCCGGACGTGCTGCGCGCGGCGGTGATCTACCAGCTCGACATGGGTGCCTTGCTCGCCGGCACGCGCTATCGCGGCGACTTCGAGGAGCGCCTGAAGGCGGTGCTGACCGAGCTCGAGGCCGACGACCGGGCGATCCTGTTCATCGACGAGATCCACACCGTGGTCGGCGCCGGCGCCACCAGCGGCGGCTCGCTCGACGCCTCGAACCTGCTCAAGCCGGCGCTGCAGAGCGGCGGCCTGCGCTGCATCGGCTCGACCACCTACAAGGAATACCGCAACTACTTCGAGAAGGACCGCGCCCTGGTACGGCGCTTCCAGAAGATCGACATCAGCGAGCCGTCCAAGGACGAGGCGATCAAGATCCTGCTCGGGCTCAAGCCGAGCTTCGAGGACCACCACCAGGTCCGCTACACCAACGCCGCGGTGCGCGCCGCGGTGGAGCTGTCGTCGCGCTACATCCACGACCGCAAGCTGCCGGACAAGGCGATCGACGTGATCGACGAGGTCGGTGCGGCGCAGATGCTCAAGCCGCTCGGCCAGCGGCGCAAGACACTCGGCGTCAAGGACATCGAGGAGGTGGTCGCCAAGATGGCGCGGGTGCCGGTCAAGCACGTCAACGCCCGCGACAAGGAGGTGCTGCGCAATCTCGAGAGCGAGCTCAAATCGGTGGTGTTCGGCCAGGACCAGGCGATCGAGGCGCTGGCCAGCGCGATCAAGCTGGCGCGGGCCGGCCTGCGCGATCCGCAAAAGCCGATCGGCTGCTACCTGTTCTCGGGTCCGACCGGCGTCGGCAAGACCGAGGTCGCG
>DASUGG010000363.1:0-2599 GCA_036274135.1 Geminicoccaceae bacterium | reverse complement strand
CAGGAGATCGCCTTTCGAATCCGTCAGGAGAAGGGGCACGCTGAGATATTCGGCCAGTTGTCGGGTCAAAATGATCTCGATCGGATGCGTCATCCACACTCCCCCTGACGCCCGCCGCGCACGGCGCCTCCTTGGGGCAAGACAGCAATATAGCCCAAAAAGGATGGCCCGTGGCCAGATGGCAATTTTCGCCGCCGACGGCGCCGGCTCACCGCTACCGTCGATCGTCCCGGCGGGCCTCCCGGCAGGCCGAGCTGCGCTCCGGGCGGTTGACCGCGCGTGCGCCGCCCCCGAAGATGGGGACCGTCAACCAGCGGGACCGGCTCCTTGCGTCAAGCCATGCCGCGAGCGGCGCTGACGGCGATCGGCGCCGGGTCGTTCGTCGTGCTCCTGTCGTTCGGGATTCGCAGCAGCTTCGGTCTGTTCCTGCAGCCGATGAGCATGGATCTCGGCTCGGGCCGCGAGGTGTTCGCTCTGGCGCTGGCGCTCCAGAACCTGGTCTGGGGCGCCGCCCAGCCCTTCGTTGGCATGCTCGCCGACCGCTTCGGCGTGGCGCGCACCGTGGCAGCCGGCGGCTTCCTCTACGCCCTGGCGCTGTATCTGATGGCCAGCGCCGCGAGCGCGTTCGACCTGAACGTCAGCGCCGGCCTGCTGATCGGCCTGGCGCTCGGCGGCACCGGCTTCGGCGTGGTGCTGGCTGCGGTCGGCCGCGCCGTCCCCGCCGAGGCGCGCTCGACGGCGCTCGGCCTCACCACCGCGATCGGCTCGTTCGGCCAGTTCGTGATGCCGCCGCTCGGCCAGGCGCTGATCAGCGGCCATGGCTGGCAGACCACCCTGATGCTGCTGGCGCTCTGCGCCCTGCTGATGATCCCGGCCGCGGGCGGACTGCGCAGCCCCCGGACCGGCGCCCGGACGCAGGACACCCAGACGCTCCGCGGCGCGCTCCGCGAGGCGCGCCACCATGCCGGCTATCTCTACCTCACCGCGGGGTTCTTCGTCTGCGGCTGGCACCTCGCGTTTATCTCGGTGCACCTGCCGGCCTATCTGGCGGACGCTGGCATTAGCGCCGGCGTCGCCGCCTGGTGCCTGGCGCTGGTCGGCCTGTTCAACGTGATCGGCTCCTATGCCGCGGGCGTGCTCGGCGGCCGGCTCAGCAAGAAATATTGCCTCTCCTTCCTCTATGCGGCGCGCGCGGTGCTGATCCTCGTGTTCATCACCGTGCCGCTCTCGGTCGGCTCGGCGCTGATCTTCTCGGCCGTGATGGGGCTGCTCTGGCTCAGCACCGTGCCGCTGACCTCGGGCCTGGTGGCGCAGATCTTCGGACCGCGCTACATGGCGACGCTGTTCGGCATCGTCTTCCTGAGCCACCAGATCGGCAGCTTCCTCGGCGTCTGGCTCGGCGGCTACCTGTACGACACCTACGGCAGCTACGACCTGATCTGGTGGTTGTCGATCGCGCTCGGCCTGGTGGCGGCGCTGCTGCACTGGCCGATCGACGAGCGCGCCGTGGCCCGCCTGCGCGCTCCGACCTAGGGGACGGACGGACCTTTATGTCACTGGCCGTCGTTGCGGGATCCGGTCCCGCCGACCTGGTTCACAAAGACCGAGACCTTCGCGCTTCCGTAGCAGATGCGACCTGCTTCCTTGTAGCCGCTCTCGGCAAGAATGCTCGGGCAGCCTCGCCGCAGGCCGAGACAGATCAGCCAGATGCGGCGCGGCGCAGCTTGCAGGGACTGCGCCACGCGCGCCATGACCTGCTGCATCACGACGTGGTCGAATGGATTGAACATGAAGAACACGTTGTAGTCGGGCTGCACCTCGTAGTCCGCGGCGTCCGCGTGCACGACCTCGAAGGTCACGTTGCCGGCGCAATAGTGCTCGAAGCGGCGGATATTCTGTTCAGCCATGCGGCAAAGCTCGGCAGAGAACTCGACGCCCACGACCTTGCGGAAACAGCCGGACTGCGCCGCGAGCAGCAGCATACGCCCTTTGCCGGCCCCGAGATCGACGAAGACGCTGCCGGGCGGCAGCGATAGCGCCCGCAGGACCGCCCGGAAATAGCGCACCCGCGTCGGCGCGTAGTGCACGCCGTGCGCCACATGCCGACTGTCGATCGCGAGATCGGCGAGGGGCATGATGCCCCCGGTGTTCACGCCGTACCGCCAGTCGAACGCCTGGTCCTCGATCACCGCCAAGAGCGTCTTTACCATCTGCCAAGGGGAGTTGCGGCGTACTTCCGTGAGGGCTTGCCGCAAGAGGCGCATCGGCCGCACCCCCGCCGCGACCTCGGGCCGACCGCGGCCGTGGCCGCGGTCGATCGAGAGCTCGGTGGCCTCGGGCAAACCGAGGCGCATCGGCGCCGCCTGCCGACCTGCACCCTTGTCCGGTGCGGGAGATTCTTGTCCCTGGCGCAACGCTGTCTCCCTGGAGAAGGTTGTCGAGCGCCATTCCGTGCTCGTCTCTTGAAGCCAGGAACACGCCCGGGCAAGCAGCGGACGACCGCGCCATGGTTATCGCATGCTGAAGGGAGTACCGTGGTGCACCTGTCGAATGGCGCATGCCGGGGGCCACTGCAGCCTGCGCGCGCCTGGGGACCGGC
>DASUGG010000362.1:0-2106 GCA_036274135.1 Geminicoccaceae bacterium | reverse complement strand
GTGGGCAGGTCCTCGGCGGTCGCCGAGCTGCGCACCGCGAGGCTCAGATCGGGCCCGTACTGCTCGCCCAGCCGGCGCAGCGCAGCCCTGGTCTCCTGCTCGACCTGTTGCGGCAGGCCGGCGGCGTAGACGAGCTCGCGGCAGCGGGCGGCGACCTCGCCGAGCCGCTTGACGTCGCGCTTATCGAGTGGGTCGAGAAGGTCGTGCAGCTCGTCCCAGACGCCGGCAGCCGTCAGCGCCTCGCGAAACGCTTCCGCTGTGATGGCGAAGCCGTTCGGGACCCGCACGCCCTGCGCGGTGAGTTCGCGGTACATCTCGCCGAGCGAGGCGTTTTTGCCGCCCACCAGGGGCACGTCGTCGATGCTCAGCTCCTCAAACCAGCGGATGTAACGCGCCATCGCCCGCTCCTTGGCCGTCGGCCCCACCTCTCTCTACGGCACTTCCCGCGGCGTCCGGACGGTTCAGGGCGCTTTGCGCAGGATCTGCCCGGCCCCGGGAGTCCGGGACGGTCGCTTCAGTACCACAGTTCCCTGAGCTCCGGCGGCAGGCGATCGATGATCTTGTCGATCTCGCCTCGGTCCAACTTATCCTGCATGACCGCGAAGACCGAGCGCGCCGCCAAGTTCGGGTCGATCGCCGATCCAGGCGGCAACTCCCGGCGTATGTGGTCGAAGAACTCGGCGCGGCTGCGCTCCTTGGTCTGACTGGCCGACATGCGCCAGCCCTCGTAGTACAGGCCGCGCAGGAGCATCGGCAATTGCGCCGCGAGATGTACCGCGCTCTCTGCGCCGATCCGGTCGCGCAGAGCATGCAGCGTGCCCCGCAGCGCCAGATAGGCGAGATGCCGATCGCCGGTGTGCAGACCTTCCATCACACCCTTGAGCCACAGATTGGTCTCCTGGACCGTCGTATCGAAGACCGGCAGGCCCGTCATGCTCATGATCCGTTCCTCCGTCGCTGATGGCGGATCGGGGAGCTTCAGTTGCCGAACAGCACCGGCAGCGTCGCCTCGCGCAGGACGTGGTTGGTGGCGCCACCGAACACCATTTCGCGCAGGCGGCTGTGACCGTAGGCGCCCATCACGAGCAGATCCGCAGCATGCGCTTCGGCCTGCTCCAGCAGGACCTGGCCCGCGTTGCCGTCCGGCTCGTCGATCTTGTGCGCCTGAACGTCGACGCCGTGCCGGCGCAGCATCGCGTCGGCGGCGTCGAGGCTGGCCTGTGCCCGCTCGCCGATGCCGCATAGAATCACCTGTTTCGCGGCTCGCAGGAAGGGCAGCGCGTCATGCGCGGCGCGGGCCGCTTCGCGCGATCCGTTCCAGGCGACCAGGGCCGTCCGGCCCAGCTCGCCGGAGATGTTCCGCGGCAGCGCCAGGACAGGCACGCCCGTGGCCGTCACGAGCTCATCGAGCACGGCGCGCGCGTCCGCACTGCCCGCCGTCGTCTGCCTCGCCAGGACCAAGTCGGTCGCATGCGCGGCCTCGGCGAGAAGCTGCCCGCGGTCACCCTCGGCCTCCTGCCAGGTGGCGTGAGATCCTTCGCCGCAGATCTCCCGGAACGTCGCCAAGATGCGATCCGCCGTCTCCCGGTTCGCCTTGCGCTGCGCCTCGAGCAGCTCGGATTCGAGATAGGCCGCGGCTTCTCCGTAGGACGCCGGAATGAAGGGCGGCGGCATCACGTGCATGCCGACCAGCACGGCATTGGAGCGGTCCGCAATGCGCCGGGCGACCTGCAGGCGCGATTCGAGCCCGTCGTCACCCGCGAGGTCGACGAGGATCGTACGGTAGGCCATGGCTCGCTCCCAGGCTGGATGCCGGCCATCCGAGCAGGGCGACGGGCGCGGCGCATTGCGCTAGGTCAACCCGGCGGCGCCTGCGCGACGCCCGCAGCGACGCCGGGTCGCGCTGGTTTGTGAAGCTTGCCGCGGCTATAAGCCTTCAGGGCACTCCTGCTGAAGCGGACGATGGCGAGCAAATCTCGGATCGGGTCCTCCACCGATGACGACCCGCAGGGAGGTCGGAACGCGGTGACCGAAAGCCTTCTGCCGCGACAGGAGGCGTTGCTGCGGGCGATCCTGGAGACCTCGCCAGACGGACTGATCACGATC
>DASUGG010000361.1:0-4088 GCA_036274135.1 Geminicoccaceae bacterium | reverse complement strand
GGCGCCGCCGGCGAGATCAGCGCCCGCGCCCGCTTCTCCTCGTCGAGGGCCCGGAACAGCTCGCGGCCGAGGTCCTCCGCCGCCGCCAGCGGGCGGTGCAGATGCGGCCCGAGCAGCGGGCTGTCGGCCGGATCGGCGCCGAGAAAGTTCGGCGTCGACGCCGCCACCTCGCCGTCGATGACGGTGTAGTGCAGCGACACGTGGTGACCGCCGAACCGCCAGCCCCAGGCAGCGGCGCCGCCCGGCTCGCCGAAGATCGTGACGTAGTAGAGCATCGGGTCGCGGCCGCGCTCGCGCGCGAAGTCGACCGAGAAGCCTTCCAGCTGATCGAGGATGTTGTCGAGCCCCATGATCAGGGCGACGGTGACGTAGCCGGGCGTGGACAGGCCGGTCGCCACCAGGCGATGCACGTTGCGCTGCTGCGTCGGGGTCATGGCGGCGAGTGGCAGGCCGCCGTGGTCGGTCGGCGTGTAGTACCAGAGCCGCCGCTCGTCGTCGTCGGGAAAGGGCCGGCAGGCGATCTCGCGTTGCCCGCGCTCCCACGAGTCGACGAGCCGCGCCGCGGCCTCGCTCATGCACCCTGCCACCATCGAGGTCATCGTCGCTCCGATCCTGCCGCGCCGGCCGACCTTGCCGGCTGCATCGCGGCCGCTAGGGCCGGCCGAAGGTCGCGATCCGGTCGACCCGGCATTCGAACAGCACGCGCCGCTCGTCGAGCGACGGATCGCGCAGCGCGTATTCGGGGCCGTTGCCGACATATTTGCGCCAGATGCGGTTGACCTGCTCCGTCACCCGGCTGCCCTCCACCGGATCGTCCTCGCTGATCTCGCGCTCGACGGTCACCTTCAGGCTCATCCAATGGTACATGTTCTCCGGGTTGATCAGGAGCAGCGTCATCTGCGGCGTCTTGCGGATCCATTCGGTCTTCTTGCGGTGCTCGGCGACGTTGACCAGGACCTTGTCGCCTTCGTAGTCGAACCACATCGGCGTCAGGTTGGGGCGGCCGTCGCCGCCCGTCACCGCCATGATCACCGGGATCGGCCTGTCCATCAGCTGCTTGTAGACCGGATCGAGCTCGCTGATGCTCCTGATCGTGTAGCGGTCGCCGATGCCGAACTGATTGGCCTGCAGACCGTCAGCGACGTCCAGGAACTTCGCCACGGTGACGGACATGGTTCTCGATGCTCCCCGAGTGATCGGCGCCGTACGACCGTGCCGTCATCTTCGGCTGGCGCCATCGGTGCGTCAAGACATGCGGCGGCGCCCCGGCTATGCTGCGCCATGCTGGAAGGGTGGATGAGGGACGTGTCCGGAAGCTTCGTCGGCCTGCCTTTGGCCGGTGCCTGTGGCGTCCGTCGCGGCGCCGCGCTCGGGCTCGTGCTGGGGCTGGCCCTGGGGCTCGGCGGCTGCAGCGGGCCGGCGCCGGTGCTCTACCCCAACCGCCACTACCAGGCGGTCGGCGAGGCCGCCGCCGAGCGCGACATCGCGGACTGCCGGCGTCTCGCGGATCAGGCCGGCGCCAGCAGCGGCGGGGGGCGGGGCGAGGCGGCGGCGGGGGGCGCGGCCGCCGGCGGCGCGATCGGCGGCGCTGCGGGCGCGGCCGGCGGCGCCATCGCCGGTGCGCCCGGCACGGGCGCCGCAATCGGCGCGGCGAGCGGCGCCGCCGCCGGCCTGGTGCGCTCGCTGTTCCGCTCCGACGGCCCGAGCCAGGCCTATCGCAACGTCGTCGACCGCTGCCTGCGCGAGCGCGGCTACGAGCCGGCCGGCTGGGATTGAGCTGGCCCTCGACTTCTGCCCTTGGTCGCACTAGAGAAGCTCCACTTTGGCCATAGCGGCCCTGCGGCGGCACCGATGCTCGCCCTGTAGCTGGAGACGGGTTCAGGAGGTCGAGAACCATGACCATGAAGGCGATCCTGGCCCATGTCGACGAGCATGACGGCCTGCCGTCGGTGCTGCGCTGCGCGCTGCTGGCGGCGATGCGCTTCGGCAGTCACATCGAGGGCCTGTTCATCTGGCGCGGCGTGCCCCGCATGGTGCCAGTGGCGCCCGAGGGGGCGTTCCTGCCGGCGAGCGATCTGGTCGAGGACCTCGAGCGCGCCGATCGCGAGCGCAGCGAGCGCCTGCACCGGATCTTCGAGGCGTTCATGGCCGAGCACGACGTGCCGCTCGCGGTCAGCGGCCGCACCGAGCGCGACCCGTCGGCGAGCTGGTCGGAGCAGGTCGTGACCGGCGACGACGCGCTCGGCACGATCGGCCGGCTGTACGACCTGATCGTGCTCGGGCGGCCCGTCGACGGCCAGCCCGTGCCGATGATGAGCGCGCTGGAGACGGCGCTGTTCGAGAGCGGCCGCACCTTGCTGATCGCGCCGCCGGAAGTGCCGACGACGCTCGGCGACATGATGGTGATCGCCTGGAACGGCAGCACCGAGACCGCGCGCACGATCGCGCTGACGGTGCCCTTCCTCGCGAAGGCCAAGGAGGTTGTGGTGCTCAGCGTCGAGGACGGCATGGTGCCGGGTCCGAGCGCCGCCGACATCGCCCGCTATTTGCACCGCAACGACATCGCGGCCGCGGCCAAGACCGTGCGCTCGGCCGACCGCCCGGTCGGTGGCGCGATCCTCGAGGAGTGCGGCGCGCTCGGCTGCGATCTGCTGCTCAAGGGCGCCTATACCCACAGCCGGCTGCGCCAGATGATCTTCGGCGGCGCCACCAGCCACATCCTCGCCAACGCGAAGCTGCCGGTGATCATGGCGCATTGACCGGCGCCGCCGGCAGGGCAGGGCGATGCGCCGCTACGCCTCGAAGATCGACGCCGCCGCGGCGAGACGCAAAGGGCTCGGCTCGTTCAGCGACCTCGGCCCCGGCGCGCTCGCGGAGGGCGAGTGGACTGCGCTCGGCCTCGAGCGGCCGGACGTGCCGGCGATGCGCGCCTTTCGCCTGGCGCGGCTGCGCGCGCAACTGGCGGCGCGCGACTATGCCGGCATCGTGGTCAGCGATCCGATCAACATCCGCTACGCCACCGACAGCGCCGGCATGCAGGTCTGGTGTCTGCACAATCCCGCGCGCTACGCCTTCGTCGCGACCGAGGGCCCCGTCATTGTGTTCGACTTCCACGGTTGCGGCCACCTCTCGGAGCATCTCGATCTCGTCGACGAGGTGCGGCCGGCTCGCGCCTGGTACTTCTTCAACAGCGGTCCGCGGGTGGCCGAGCACGCCGCGGCCTGGGCCGCCGAGATCGCGGACCTGGTGAGGGCGCATGGCGGCGGCAACCGCCGGCTGGCGATCGACAAGGCCGATCGCGAAGGCATCGCGGCGCTACACGCCCTGGGCGTCGGCATCCACGACGGGCAGGAGGTCATGGAGCTCGCGCGGGCGATCAAGTCCGCCGACGAGATCAAGGCCATGCGCTGCGCGCTGGCGACCACCGAAGCCGCGATGCGCGCGATGCAGGCGCAGCTCGTGCCCGGCGTCACGGAGCAGGCGCTCTGGGCGCATCTGCACGGCGAGAGCATCGCGCGCGGCGGCGAGTGGATCGAGACCCGGCTGCTCGCCTCGGGCCCGCGCACGAACCCATGGTTCCAGGAGTGCGGCAGCCGCGCGATCGAGGCGGGCGACCTCGTGGCCTTCGACACCGACCTGATCGGCCCGTACGGCTACTGCGCCGACATCTCGCGCACCTGGCGGTGCGGCGACGGACCCGCGACCGATGCTCAGCGCACGCTCTACGGGGTCGCGCGCGAGCAGATCGCCCACAACCTCGCGCAGATCAGGGGCGGCGTCAGTTTCCGGGAATTCTCGGAGCGGGCGTTCGCGCTGCCCGAGCGCTACCGCGCCAATCGCTACTCGACAGTGGTGCACGGCGTGGGCCTATGCGACGAGTACCCGGCGATCTACTATCCCGAGGAAGCGCAGGAGACCGGCTACGACGGCATCCTCGAGGCGAACATGACGGTCTGCGTCGAGAGCTACGTCGGCGAGGCGGGCGGGCCGGAAGGCGTGAAGCTGGAAGAGCAGGCGCTGGTCACCGCCGCCGGCGCCGAGGTGCTCTCGCGCTATCCCTTCGAGGACCGCCTGTCCGCTTGAGGGCG
>DASUGG010000360.1:0-3341 GCA_036274135.1 Geminicoccaceae bacterium | reverse complement strand
ATTCTCGTTGTCCGCCAGCGCGCGCAGCACCCGATCCTTGGTGTCCGCGAGCTCGGCCTCGAGCTCGGCCAGCCGGCCGGCGACCTGCGGCTCGGGCTCCTCCGGCGAGGCCTCGGCGGCAACGCCGGTCGGGGCCTGGGCCTCGCCGGCCTCGTCGTCCGGCTCGGCGCTACGGGTCGGATCCTCGCGTCCGGTATGCTTCATCGCTGCGACTCGTCTCCTCAATGGCCCAACAGGCGTGATACCACGCGCGCCGTGTAGTCAACCATCGGAATGATCCGCGCATAGTTCATCCGGGTCGGCCCGATCACGCCGATCGCGCCGACCACCCTGCCTCCGGTCGGGCTACCGTCCTTCCCTCTGACATAGGGAGCGACGATCATCGAGCAACCGCTGAGACCGAACAGCGCGTTTTCGGAGCCGATGAAGATCTGCACGCCCTGCGCCGCCTGCACCAGCTCGATCAGGCGGATCAGGTTCTTCTTGGTCTCCAGCACCTCGAACAGGGTGCGGATCCGCTCGAGGTCGGCGATCGTGGTGACATCCGCGAGGAGGTGGGCGTGACCGCGCACGATCAGCACGCCGTCGTCATCCTCCTGATCGGCGCCCCAGGTCGCGAGGCCGGCCTGCACGACCTTCTGGGTCAGGCCGTCGAGCTCGCTGCGCTGGGCTGCCATCTCGCGCTCGATGGTCGCGCGGGCCTCGCCGAAGGAGCGGCCGGTGAGGCGGGCGGTCAGATAGTTGCCGGCCTCGATCATGCTCGAGGCGCCGATGCCGACCGGCACCTCGATCACCCGGTTCTCCAGCATGCCGTTGTCGGCGACCACCACCACCAGGGCGCGGCCGGGGTTGAGCGGCAGGAACTCGACCTGCTTGAACGGGTGCTCGACCCGCGGCGCCATGACCAGGCCGGCGTAGCGCGACAGGCCGGACAGCGCGCTGCCGGCGTCGCTCAGCATCGCCTCGACGCTGCGCCCCGAGCCGGCGCACTGGCTGTCGATCTGGTCCCGGTCCTCCTTCGAGAGGTCGCCGGTCTCCAAAAGGCCGTCGACATAGAGGCGCAGCCCCAGCTCGGTCGGCACGCGCCCCGCGGAGGTATGCGGCGCGTACAGCAGCCCCTCGTCCTCCAGATCGGCCATGACGCTTCGGATCGTCGCCGGCGAGAGGTGCTGACCGGGAAGGCGCGAGATGGTGCGCGAACCGATCGGCTCACCGGTCTCGACATAGGCATCGACGATCTGGCGGAAGATCTGCCGTGAGCGCTCGCTGAGCTCGGTGATCATGACCGACCGGGCCTGGCTCGACTTCTTCGAGGTGATCCGCGCGCTTATGTAGGAGCTGCCGCCGACAGCGTCAACGCGCCCGGCCGGCGAGGGTCGGCCTGCCCGACATGGCGTGCGGGGCTCCGGCAAAGCAACGGCGGCCCTCGCCCGGGCCGCCGTTCGCATCGACCGGAAGGGGCGGCGCAGGCGCGCCGCCGCCGGGCCTCAGACGGACTTCGACAATGCCTTGAGGTCGTCGATGTTGGCCATGACGCACTTGCTCAGTACGGCCACGGCGTCGCCCTGCGCCTTCATCGCGATCTCGGCCAGCTCCTTGGCGTTGTTGATCGCGACCTCGTACTGCGCCTTGGCCTTGGCGAAGTGGTCGGCAGCCTGCAGGTCGGTCGCCTTCAGGCTCAGGACGTCCTGGCTCGCGTTCATCAACTGGTCGACCGAGGACTGCATCATCTCGCCCTGGCGCTGGGCGATCGTCTTGACGCCGTCGACGACGATCTGGCTTGCGCTCGCCAGCGCATCGATGTTGCGCTGCTGCGCCGCCATGAACGTATCGGTGTCGAAGGGCATGAAAGGCACCGGCTTGGCCTTGGCCATCGCAAGCTCTCCTTGAGCGATATTGTTGCACTGCACAATGACGCGATATAGCCAACCAGGCGGCACACTTCAAGATCCATGATGCAGTGCAGCAAAGAAAATCTACCGCCCGTCTAACCCGCCATTAGCGAGAATCGTGCTACAACCCGCGGCACTCGATCCCGGGGCGACCCTGGGCCATGCCGCCGGGGCGCGGGCGGAAAGGATCAGATGGCCAATCCCGCCGGCCACGACCTCACGACCGGTCTGCCGGGCCGGCTGCTGCTGCACGACCGTCTGGCCCAGGCCCTGGCGCAAAGCCGGCGGCACCACGGCGTGCTCGCGCTGATCCGCATCGATCTCGAGGGCCTCGAGCCCTGCGACGACCCGCCCGGCGAGGGCGGCCGCGACCGGCTGCTGCGCAAGGTCGCGACGCAGCTGCGCGCGCAACTGCGCGCCAGCGACACGATCGGACGCATCGAGGCCGGCTTCGTCCTGATCCTGCCCGATCTCTCGGACGGGCAGGCCGCCGACCTGGTCGCGGGCAAGATCGCGGCGATCCTGGACGACGGCCTCGCGGTCGAGGGCCGCACCTTGCGTCTGCGCGCGAGCCTCGGCATCGCGGTCTTCCCCGGCCACGGCGACAGCCCGGCGCAACTGCTGCGCAACGTCGGCATCGCCGCCGCCGACGCACGAGCCGCCGGCGTCCGGCTGCAGCGCTTCGCCGGCGCCACGCCGCAGCCGCTCGAGCTGCGCCACGATCTGACCCGCGATCTCGGTCGGGCGATCGAGCAGGGGCAGCTGCGCCTCGAATATCAGCCGCAGATCGAGCTCAGCAAGGGACGCCCGGTCGGGTTCGAGGCGCTGCTGCGCTGGCGCCACCCAAGCCGCGGCGACGTCGCGCCGGACATCTTCGTCGAGGTCGCCGAGGCGAGCGGCCAGATCGGCAGGATCGGCAAGTGGACGCTGACGCAGGCCTGCGCCGCCGCGGCGAGCTGGCCCCTCGCGCCGTATGGGCCGCTGCGGCTGGCGGTCAACTTCTCGGCCCTGCAGACCGCCGGCGACGACTTTCCGCTGGTCGTGGCGCGCGCCCTGGAGGGCTCGCGGCTGGCCGCGGCACGGCTCGAGCTCGAGGTCACCGAGCGCAGCGTGCTGGATCGCGAGCGCGTGACGGCGGTGCTGGCGCGGCTGCGGGCGATGGGCGTGCGCCTGGCGCTCGACGACTTCGGCATGGGCTTCGCCGGCCTGCGCCATCTCGGCGAGCTTCCCCTCGACGCGCTGAAGATCGACCGGTCCTTCGTCGCCGGCCTGGCGAGCCCGCCGGGCCACGCGATCGTCCAGTGCGTGGTCGAGCTGGCGCATCGGATGGGGCTGCGGGTCGTCGCCGAAGGGATCGAGAGCGACAGCCAGCTCGCGACCCTGCGCAGCCTCGGCTGCGACGAAGGCCAGGGCCACGTGCTCGGCAGGCCGCTCGCCGCGGCCGAAGTG
>DASUGG010000359.1:0-5502 GCA_036274135.1 Geminicoccaceae bacterium | reverse complement strand
GCGGGCATCGGCCGTGCGCCGCGCGGGAGAGGCGCAGACGCAGAGGGCTCGGAACTCCGCCATCCTTCGATGGCTAAAGGCAAACTGATCAAAGTCTATGAATCAGCCTGGGCCGATTTCGGGAACAAAGCTATGAATTTTCTGTTTGTATAGCAGGAAAGCAGACACGGAGGAGTAGAGCGATGTCTGGTCGCATCTTGATGGCGACAGTGGCCGCTCTTGCGCTGACATGGCCAGCGATGGCGCAGGAAGGGACCATACCGCCGGATACTGGAAAATCCGCAAGCCCGCCGATGGAGCAAACCGATCAGGGTCTCCAGCAGGAGCCTGCCGAGAAAATGGCACCGGCGCCAGGCATGGCGCAGCAGCCGCCGGCCGGCGAGGCCGAGCAGCAGGCGACCGAGGAAGCCGCGCCGCCGGCCGACATGGAGTTCATCCAGGTGCAGGAGGAGAAGCAGTTCCTGGCCGATGACGAGGTGATCGGCGCCAGCGTGGTGAACCAGGGCGGCGACGAGATCGGCAAGATCGCCGACCTCGTGATGGACGAGGACCAGAAGCTGGTCGGCGTGGTGCTGTCGGTCGGCGGCTTCCTCGGCCTCGGCGCCAAATGGGTCGCGGTGCCGGTCGAGCAGATCTCCTTCCCGACGGGCGACGAGCCGGCGCGGCTGCTGGCGTCGGTCAGCGAGGAGCAGCTCGCCAATGCGCCGGACTTCATCACCCGCAAGGCGATCGAGCAGCAGGAAGCGGCGCAGTCACAGCCAATTCCACAGCAGGCTCCGGCTCCCGCCCCGGTAGCTCCGACCCAGTAACCAGCCCCCTCGGGACGGTCCGTAAGACCCCCTCGGACCGTCCCTCCTTTATCTCCTAGACACGCCGGAACAGCTGGCTCGCGACCCGGTGCAGGAGCGCGTGCAGCCGCACGAGCTGCTCGAGGTCGGGCGCATAGCCGCCACCGAGCACGCCCGCGACCGGGATGCCGGCGGCGAGGCAACTGCGCAGGACCAGCCGCTCGCGCCGCCACAGGCCGCGCCCGCTCAGCGCCAGGCGCCCCAGCCGGTCGTCGAGATGCGGATCGACGCCCGCGTTGAAGAACACCAGATCCGGCCGCACCTCCTCGAGCAGGCCCGGCAGGCGGTCGGCGAGCTGCGCCAGATAGGCGTCGTCCTCGAGCCCGGCGGCGAGCGCCAGGTCGAGGTCGCTCTGCTGCTTGTGCAGCGGAAAATTGTTCGCGCAGTGCATCGAGAAGGTGTGGACGCGGGGATCCTCGGCGAAGATCGCCGCGGTGCCGTCGCCCTGGTGGACGTCGAGATCAACGACCAGCGCCCGATCGATGCGGCCCTCCGCCAGCAGCACGGCCGCCGCGACCGCGACATCGTTGAACACGCAGAAGCCCGCGCCGTGCGTGGCGAACGCATGGTGGCTGCCGCCCGCCGTGTTGCAGGCCAGGCCGTGCTGCAGCGCCAGACGGGCGGTCACCAGCGTGCCGGCGACGGCGGCGCGCGAGCGCGTCACGACCTCCGCGGTGATCGGCAGGCCGATCCGGCGCTGCGCCGCCGGCTCGAGCGTCAGCCCGAGCGCCGCGGCGACATAGGCGGGCGCGTGCGCTTGCTCCAGCCACGCCGCCGGCGCGATCTCGGGCCTGTGCAGCTGGGCCGGCGTCACCACATGCTCCTCCAGCAGGTACGCCATCAGACGGCCGTACTTGGCCATCGGGAAGCGATGGCCCGGCGGCATCGCGGCGCGATAGGCGGGGTGGTGGACGACCGGCAGGCGCATGGCCAGGAGCCTAGCAGTCGCGGCGGGGCGCGGCGAGGCGGGGCCGATGGGCAAGGCAGCGGAGGAGCGCGATGACGCCGTGGCAGCGGCTCGCCTACGATCTCGCTCAGGCGACGCGGGTGGCCTGGTTTCTCGGCCACAGCCGCCTCGCCGGGCAGCTGTCGCCGCCCCTGCTGGAGCCGGTCGAGGTCGGCGGCGCGCTGCCGACCCGGGCCGAGCTGCTGCGCGATCTGTTCGCCCTGCTGCGACAGGACCGCGCCAACATCGCGGCAGGGCTCTACCGTCTGCCCGACGATCTGGCGCCCGATCCGCGCGCGGCCTGGCGCGCCAGCCGGCGCTTCCTGGCCGATCTCGGCCGGGTCGGGCTGCGCCGCCGCCGCGGCGGCGATCGCGAGGTCGCGGGGACTGCCGCGCAGACGCGCTATCCCGCGTATTATCTGCGCAATTTCCACTATCAGACCGACGGCTATCTGAGCGAGCGCTCCGCAGAGCTGTACGATTTCCAGGTCGAGGTGCTGTTCAACGGCGCCGCCGACGCGATGCGCCGGCAGGCGCTGGCGGCGCTCGCGGAGTACCTCAGAGGCCGCCGTCTCGCCGACCAGCCGCTGCTGGACGTGGCCTGCGGCACCGGCCGCTTCCTTCGTGCGGTCAAGCACAACTACCCGCGACTGCCGGTGGTCGGGCTCGACCTGAGCCGCCCCTACCTCGCCGAGGCGCGGCGCGCGCTGGCCCGCTGGTCCTGGGTGCGTCTGGTCGAAGGCGCCGCCGAGCGGCTGCCGTTCGCCGACGCCAGCTTTGCCGCGGTCACCAGCATCTATCTGTTGCACGAGCTGCCGCGGCGGGTGCGGGCGCAGGCGGTGCGCGAGATGGCGCGGGTGCTGCGGCCCGGCGGCCTTCTGGTGCTCGTCGATTCGCTGCAGCTCGGCGACGAGCCCGCCTTCGACGGCCTGCTCGACCTGTTCCCGGCCGCCTATCACGAGCCCTACTATGCCGACTACGTCCGGCACGACGTCGTGCCGCTGCTGGCCTCTGCCGGCCTGCGGCCCGTGGAGCGCACGCGGGCGCACATGTCGAAGATCGTCGCGGCCGCGAAACCCCAGACGCCGGGCGGGACATGCCATTGAAAGCCGCGCCCGGCTCCCAAGATCCAGGGGATGGCGAGCGTGGGGGGAGGGGCCAGCATGGAAGAGGCGCTTGCGTCGGCCGAGCTGCCGGCGCGGCGGCCCTGGTATCGGCGCCGGCTGTGGATCTGGCCGGTCGTGCTGCTCGCCCTGCTGCTGGTCTACTACCTCGCTGGCATGGCCTGGCTGCACCGGATCGACGCCGACCCCGATTTCGGCGTCGAGACCAGCGCGCCGGAGGGCGGCAGCCGGGCCGTCGCGCTGACCGCCGACCTGGTCGACCGCGAGATCAACACCCACCGCTGGGTCGCCAACGACCCGTTCTTCATGCCGGGCAGCATGCTCGACAACATGTCCAACTTTCAGCAGGGCATCGTCGCCGCGCTGTCGCGCTTCGCCCTCGAACTGGCCGACCAGATCGCCCGCACGCGCGGCTCCAGCCAGGTCGATCCGGACCTGAACGCGGCCGCCGGCCTGCTGCGCTACCCCGGCACGGTCTGGATCTTCGATCTGTCGACCTCGCTCGCCCCGACCGCGAGTTCGGAGTCGCAATACCGCCGGGCGATGAACGCGCTGCGCGACTACAACCGGCGGCTCGCCGCCGGCAATGCGGTGTTCGAGACCCGCGCCGACAACCTGCTCGCGACTCTGGAGCGGATCGCCGCCGACCTGGGCTCGTCCTCGGCGGCGCTCGACCAGCATCTCGCCGAGCGCAGCGGCTTCGGGCTCGACTTCGCGGCGGACGACCTGTTCTACGCCAACAAGGGCCGCCTGTACGCCTACTATCTGCTGCTGCGCGAGCTGGGCGTGGACTATGCCGGGGTGATCCAGGGGCGCGATCTCGGGCCCGCCTGGGCGCAGATGCTCGACAGCTTCCGCGCCGCCGCGACGCTGCAGCCCTGGGTCGTCGTGAACGGCGCGCCGGACGGCCAGCTGCTGCCGAGCCACCTGGCGGCGCAGGGCTTCTTCCTGCTGCGCGCGCGCACCCAGCTGCGGGAGGTCGGCAACATTCTGCTGAAGTGACGATCGACGCATGCGGGCGCCCTCCCGCCATCCGCACCACCGCCGCGCCGCTTGAACCGCGAGGCCGCTTGGTCCATCCTGAGCGGTCGAGCGGGGCGGCGCCGCGACCGGGCATGCGCCCGGTCAGCCCAAGAGGAGTTGCTGCGATGTTCATCCAGACCGAGCAGACCCCCAACCCGGCGACGCTCAAGTTTCTACCCGGACGCGATGTCGTGCCCAAGGGCGTGGTCGACTTCACCGATCCGCAGCAGGCCGAGGCGTCGCCGCTCGCCCGTCGGGTGTTCGCCGTCGAAGGCGTCACCGGCGTGTTTCTCGGCGCCGACTTCGTCACGGTGACCAAGGCGCCCGGGGAGGACTGGTACGCGCTCAAGCCCGCCGTGCTCGGCGCGATCATGGAGCATTTCCTGTCCGGCGAGCCGGTGATCGAGGCCGATGCAGCGGCCGAGGATGCCGTGCCGGGCGACGAGGACGAGCTGGCGAAGCAGATCCGCGAGCTGATCGACACGCGGGTGCGCCCGGCGGTGGCGCAGGACGGCGGCGACATCATCTTCCGCGGTTTCGACCGCGGCATCGTGTACCTGCACATGCGCGGCGCCTGCAGCGGCTGCCCGAGCTCGACGATCACGCTCAAGAACGGCATCGAGAACCTCCTGCGCTACTATGTGCCCGAGGTGATCGAGGTCCGCCCGGTCGCCTGAGCGAAGGCGCGGCCGGTTGATTCTGCTTGCGATCGAGAGCGGCGGCGAGAGCTGCTCGGCCGCCCTGTGGGACCGCGACGGACCGGCGCCGGGCGGCGTGCGCGCCTGGCGCGCCCTCGAGCCGGCGCGCGGCCAGACGGAGCGGCTGATCGAGCTGGTCGAGGCGGTCCTCGCCGATGCCGGGCTGGGCTACGATGCGCTCGGCGCGCTTGCCGTCAACCACGGCCCCGGCAGCTTCACCGGCCTGCGCAGCGCCGTCGCCGCGGGGCGCGGGCTGGCGCTCGCGGCCGATCTCGGCGTGGTCGCGGTGAGCAGCCTCGAGGCGCTGGCGTGCGGCCTGCAGCCCGATGCCGGCGACGTGCTGGCCGCGATCGACGCCCGCCGCGGCGAGGTTTACGCGCAGCGCTTCGGCGCCGATCTCCGGCCGCTGCCCGGACCGTACGGCGAGCCTCGTGCGCTGTCGCCGCGCGCTGCCGCCGCCTTGGCGACCACGGTGCCGACGGCCGCGCCGCTCCGTCTGGTCGGCAGCGGGGCGCGGCTGATCCAGGCGCAGCTGCCGCCGGGCTTTCCGGCGCGCTGCGAGACCGTGCGGCCCGACGCCCGCCTCGTGGCGCTGTGCGCCGCCCGCCGTCTGACCGCGGGCGAGCGGCCGGTCGCGGGCTTCGCGGTGCGGCCCCTTTATCTGCGCGCGCCCGACGCCAGACCGTCCGTGCCGCTCGTCGCGCCCCGGGCGGTGGCCTCGTGATGCTGGCACTACGGCGAACCAACGCGATCAGCATCAAGACGGTCGGCCCCTTCGATCTCGGCCGGCTGGCGCGCCTTCACCAAGCCTGCTTCGACGATCCGTGGAGCCGTGCCGACCTGGCGCATCTGCTGGCCCTGCC
>DASUGG010000358.1:0-2311 GCA_036274135.1 Geminicoccaceae bacterium | reverse complement strand
TCCACGCGGTCACCGCCTCGCAGATGTTCGGCGTGCCGGTCGAGGGCATGGACCCGCTGCTGCGGCGCAACGCCAAGATGATCAACTACGGCATCATCTACGGCATCGGCGCGTTCGGCCTGGCGCAGCGCCTGGGCATCGAGTACGAGGTCGCCAAGCGCTACATTGACGCCTATTTCGAGCAGTATCCGGGCATCCGCGACTATATGGAGCGGGCCAAGGAGGAGGCGCGAAGGCAGGGCTACGTGACCACACTGTTCGGCCGGCTGTGCGCCACGCCCGAGATTAAGAGCGGCAATCCCTCGCGCCGCGGCTATGCCGAGCGGGCGGCGATCAACGCGCCGATCCAGGGCTCGGCGGCCGACATCATGCGCCGCGCGATGATCCGCGCCGAGCATGCGCTGGACCGCTCCAATCTCGGCGCGCGCATGCTGCTGCAGGTGCACGACGAGCTGGTCTTCGAGGTGCCGCAGGACGAGGTCGAGCGGACCGCCGAGCTGATCACGGAGGTGATGTGCAAGGCGGCGCAGCTGGATGTGCCCCTTGTCGTGGACATCGGCTACGGCGCCAACTGGGACGCCGCCCATTGAGCGACGCGATCTATCCGCTGTTGGCGGGCCACCGCCGCGCGCCGTGAAGGATGCGCATCACGGCGCGCGGCGGCGTGGAGCGGCCGCTCGACAATCCTGTAGATGACGATATAGGGGAGCCGTGAAACTGCCAGCTCACGCGTTCCCTGAATCCGACCCGGGCCGCCGCGACGCGCCTGTTGGGCGAGCGAGGCACCGGCATCCACCAGTCGTTGCTCGACCCGCTGGGCAGCGGGCGGGTTGTCGCGCGCGATGGAGTCCAGGATCTCGAACAGGTCGGTTTGCGCTGGATCGGTCCAGCGGACTTTCATGCGCTTCGGTAGCGTCGCTCAAGTTCGGCTACCACCGTCTCGTGATCGACGACCCTGCCTTCCTCGTAGGCCTTGATCCCTTCTTCGACCGCCTCGACAAAAGCCCTTTCCGACTCGACGTAGCTCGCCAACGCGTCCGCCACGAGCCACGATTTCGAGCGGCCGGTAGCCGCCGACAACTTCACAAGATCCCGGTCGAGATCTTCACTGATACGTGCGCCGATCGTCACCGTCTTCATGCGAGCGCCCCCCATGTAGCGGATGCTGACAAGCGATGACGATGTTTACAAGCGGCCGGCAGCGATGACCCCCTCCCTCGAGGCTCTCGCCCAGCGTGTGCTCGCCGGCGACCGGCGGGCGCTGGCGCGGGCGATCACGTTGATCGAATCGCGCCGTCCCGATCACCAGGAACGTGCGGAGGACCTGCTGGCGCGCCTGCTGCCGCAGACCGGCCAGGCGATCCGGCTCGGCATCTCGGGCACGCCGGGCGCCGGCAAGTCGACCTTCGTCGAGGCGCTGGGCCGGCATGTGATCGGGCAGGGCCACAAGATCGCGGTGCTGGCGGTCGATCCTTCGAGCCAGCGGAGCGGCGGCTCGATCCTCGGCGACAAGACCCGCATGCAGACGCTGGCGCAGGCGCCCGCGGCGTTCATCCGGCCCTCGCCGGCCGGCGGCACGCTCGGCGGCGTCGCGCGCCGCACCCGCGAGGCGGCGCTGGCCTGCGAGGCCGCGGGCTATGGCGTCATCGTCATCGAGACGGTCGGCGTCGGCCAGAGCGAGACGGCGGTGGCCGACATGGTCGACTGCTTCGCCCTGCTGCTGGCGCCGGGCGGCGGCGACGAGTTGCAGGGCATCAAGCGCGGCAATGTCGAGCTCGCCGATCTGCTGCTGATCAACAAGGCGGACGGCGACCTTTTGGCGGCGGCCGAGCGCGCCCGCGCCGACTATCAGGCCGCTCTGCATCTGCTCCGACCGGCGAGCAAGGCCTGGACGCCGGAGGTGCTGAGCTGCTCGGCGCTGCACGGCCAGGGCATCGAGGTGGTCTGGCAGGCGGTGCTGCGCCAGCGGCGGGCCCTCGAGGAGGCGGGCGAGCTCGCGACGCGCCGGGCGCGGCAGGCGCATCGCTGGCTCTGGGCCGAGATCGAGGCCGGCCTGGTCGACGCGCTGCGCGCCGATCCGGCGAGCCGGCGGCTGATCGGCGAGCTGGAGGACGAGGTCCGCAAGGCCACACTGCTGCCCTCGGCGGCGGCGCGGCGCGTGGTGCGTCGCTTTCTCGCCGCTGCCGCCGAGCTGCAGCCCGCCTCCTGCGCCGGGACACCCTGAGCCGCGCGGTTCTGCCGGCGGCCGAGGCTTGCGGACGGCTGACCGCGTGCCACCGCCTGCACGACGACGCCAGCGCCGTCGGTGACG
>DASUGG010000357.1:0-3898 GCA_036274135.1 Geminicoccaceae bacterium | reverse complement strand
ATCGCGGCGCCGGGGTTCATCGACACGCATGTGCATGTCGAGAGCAGCCTGGTGACGCCCGCCGAATTCGACCGGCAGGTGCTGCCGCGCGGCACCACCACGGCGATCTGCGACCCGCACGAGATCGCCAACGTGCTCGGCGTCGCGGGCATCCGCTACTTCCTCGAGGCGGCGCAGACGCTGCGCATGACCCTGAAGGTGCAGCTCAGCTCCTGCGTGCCGGCGACCGACCTCGAGACCTCGGGCGCGCGCCTGCTCGCCTCCGACCTGCTCGCGCTGCGCGGCCATCCCTCGGGCCTCGGCCTCGCCGAGATGATGAATTTCCCGGGCGTGCTGGCGAAGGACCCGGTGGTCCTCGACAAGCTCGTGGCGTTCGCCGGCTGGCACATCGATGGCCACGCGCCGCTGGTGCGCGGCTACGACCTCAACGCCTATCTGGCGGCGGGCCCGCGCACCGATCACGAGACGCCGCTGCTCGAGGAGGGCGCGGAGAAGCTCGCCAAGGGCCTGCACCTTTTGATCCGCGAGGGCAGCATCGCCAAGAACGTCGAGGCGCTGGCGCCGCTGCTGACCGAGGCGAGCTGGCCCTGCTGCGCGTTCTGCACCGACGACCGCAACCCGCTCGAGATCGAGGACGAGGGCCACATCGACTACGCGATCCGCAAGGCCATCAGGTGCGGCGCGCCGGCGATCCCCGTCTATCGCGCCGCGACCTTCGCCGCCGCGCGCGCCTTCGGGCTGTTCGACCGCGGCCAGATCGCGCCCGGGCGGCGGGCCGACATCGTGCTGCTGGACGACCTCGAGAGCTGCGCCGTGCGCCAGGTGATCTGCGGCGGCGTGCCGGTCGATCCGGCGGCGTTCGAGGGCCGCGGCACGGTCGCGCCGGTCGGCTACGGCTCGGTCAAGCGGGCGCCGGTCGGCCCGGAGGTGTTCGCGGCGCGCACGGCGGGGCCGTCCGGGCCGGTGATCGGCGCGATCCGGGATTCGCTGCTGACCGACCACCTGACCATGACCCTGCCCTACCGCGACGGCTGCCGGCTGCCCGATCCGGCGCAGGGCGTGCACAAGCTTGCTGTACTGGAACGGCACGGCGTCAACGGCAATGTCGGGCTCGGCTTCGTGCACGGCTTCGGGGCCTTGCGCGGCGCGCTCGCCAGCAGCATCGGCCACGACAGCCACAACATCATCGTGGTCGGCGACGACGACGGCGACATGGCGCTCGCGGTCAACCGGCTGATCGAGCTGCAGGGCGGCGGCGTCGCCGTGGCGGACGGCAAGGTGCTGGCCGAGCTGCCGCTGCCGGTGGCGGGCCTGATGAGCGACCGGCCCTACGAGGAGGTCGACGCGAAGCTGCGCCGGCTGCGCGAGGCCACGGGCGGCATGGGCTGCGCGCTGCCGGAGCCGCTGCTGCAGCTGGCCTTCCTGCCGCTGCCGGTGATCCCGCATCTGAAGCTCACCGACAAGGGCCTGGTCGACGTCGACCGGTTCGAGCTGATCGCCGCCTGAGGAGAGGAGCGCAGATGGCCTACTGGCTGATGAAGACGGAGCCGGGCGACTATGCCTGGGCGGACCTGGTGCGCGACGGCCGCACGACCTGGGACGGCGTGCACAACCACCAGGCGGCAGCGAACATGCGCAAGATGGCCAAGGGCGACCGGGCGTTCTTCTACCGGTCGGTGCAGGACCCGGCCGTGGTCGGCATCATGGAGATCGTCCGCACGGCCTACGAGAACCCGGACGATCGCAAGAAGAGCTATGCGCTGGTCGACGTGCAGCCGGTGATGCCGGTGAAGAACGAGGTCACGTTGCGCCAGATCAAGGACGATCCGCGCCTGCAGCACCTGGCGCTCGTGCGCCAGTCGCGCCTGTCGGTGAGCCCGGTCGACGCCGAGGCCTGGCGCCTGATCTGCGAGATGGCGGGCGTCAAGGCCTAGGTGCGCGCGACGTAGAGGAATTGATGGAGCTGCCGGAAATCCTGCTTGCGACCGGCAGAGTGCTGCCGCCGAGGCCTGGCACCTGATCTGCAACCTGGACGGATCAGGCGCGGCGGGCGGCGATCAGCTTCAGCCAGGGCGCCGCATGCAAGGCGCTCATCAGCAGGTACATCGGCACCATGCCGGTCAGCGGCGACGCATCCTGCGCCGAGCAGAGGGCATGCGGCGCGCCGTCAAAGACGGCAGTCAGGAATGCCATGGTCACCAAGGTCGGCGTCGCTGCGAGCGACAGCCGGTCGGCGATCATTGCGGCGCCGCCACGACCCGGGGCATCCTCTAGCCGCTTGCGTACTGATCGTGCCGGCGCACCCACGCCATCGTGAACTCGAGGCCGTCTTCGTCGCGCCCCTTGGGCACGAGGTCGAGGAACTGGTAGGCGGCATTGACCGCGTCGATGCCGCGCGCGTAGCAGGAATAGGTGTGAAACACCTCGCCCCGGTCATCCTTGTAGAAGACGCTGATGCCCGGCATCTCCTCGTAACCCTCGGTCAGGCCGTAGTTGTAGACCTTGCCGGCGGCGAGCTGCTCCTCCGTGAACGAGACGTGGAAGTCGTAGTTGAAGTCGCTGCCGTAGGACGACACCCACGGGAAGCTCCAGCGCATGCGCTTCCTGTAGGCCTCGATCCTGGCCAAAGGAGCGCGCGAGACGGCCGTCAGGGTCACGTCGCGATGCTGCAGATGGATCGCGATGCCGTCGAAATGGTCGGCCCAGAACGAGCAGGACTTGCACCCCTCCTCCCACTCCGGCGCGAGCATGAAGTGATAGACGATCAGCTGCGAGCGCCCGTCGAACAGATCGGCGAGCGACAGTGTGCCGTTCGGCCCCTCGAACCGGTAGGACTTCTCGACGCGCTCCCAGGGCATCGCCATGCGGCGGCGCGTCAGCGCGTCGCGCCGGCGCGTGAGGTCCTTCTCGGCCGCGAGCAGCTCGAGGCGCGCCTTCAGCCATTCCTCGTGCGACACCACTTGGTTGCGCATCGTCGATCTCCTGTCTGGTGCGACGCCAATCGGCGTTCGTGAATGAAGCTAGGTCCAGGCAGCGTACGGTGAGAGTGACAAATGTGGCGCGATTGCGATGGACTCGCTGATCACGGCGGCGGCGCGCGCGCTCGCCGCGGGTGATCCGCTGGGCGCCCTCAGCCGGGTTGCGTTGCGCGACGATCCGCCGGCGCTCGCGCTGCGCGGCATCGCGATGGCGCGGCTCGGCGATCTCGTCCGGGCCAAGGCGCTGCTGCAGCGCGCGGCGCGCGCCTTCGGTCCGCAAGAAGCCGTGGCCCGCGCCCGCTGCGTCGTCGCCGAGGCCGAGATCGCGCTCGTCTCGCGCGAGCTGGGCTGGCCGGCGGCGGCGCTCGAGGCGGCACGGGCGACCCTCGAGAAGCACGGCGACCGGCTGAACGCCGCGCATGCGCGGCATCTCCAGGTCCGCCGCCTCCTTCTGATCGGCCGCCTCGACCAGGCCGAGCATGCGCTCGCCGGGCTCGACCCGACGCCCTTGCCGCCCGCCGCGCGGGCCGCCCACGAGCTGGTCGTCGCCGGGATCGCGCTGCGCCGCCTGCGCACCCGGGCGGCCGCCGCGGCGCTCGCTTGGGCGGAGCATGCCGCGCGCGCGGCCGACATCCCGGCGCTTACCGCGGAGGTCGAAAGCGCCTCCCTGATCCTTCGTACGCCCGCTGCGCGCCTGCTGGCGCGTGGCGAGGAGCGGCTCCTCCTGCTCGAGGAGGTCGAAGCGCTGCTGGCGTCGGGCGCGCTCGTCGTGGACGCCTGCCGTCACGTCGTGCGCGACGCCCGCACGCTGGTCTCGCTCGCGCGCCGTCCGGTGCTGTTCGCGCTCGCGGGCGCGCTGGCGGAAGCGTGGCCCGGCGACGTGCCGAGGGGCGCGCTGCTGGCACGCGCATTCGGCGCCA
>DASUGG010000356.1:0-5369 GCA_036274135.1 Geminicoccaceae bacterium | reverse complement strand
CTCGCCGGCCGGCATGTTCCGCGCCCTGATCGCGCCGCCGCACAACCGGCCGCCGGGCGCGATCCTGCTGCTGCTCGGGCTCGGCGTCGCAGGTCTCGCTGCGCTTGCTTTGCTCGGCGTCGCCGACCGGCGCCTGGGTCTGATCTTCATTGCGGTCGCGCTGGCATCGGCGGGCCTGCTGGTCGGGCTCGCGACACTGCTGCTGCGCGGCGTGCGGCTGATCGGCCGGCGCGGCGGCGCACGCATGCGCATCGCCCTCGCCACTCTGCACCGCCCGGGCGCCGGCGCCACCGGCGTCATCGTGGCGCTGGGCGCCGGCCTCGCCGTGCTTACGATGGTCGCACTGATCGAGCGCAACCTCAGCGCCGAGATCGAGCTGCGCCTGCCGCAGCGCGCGCCGAGCCTGTTCTTCATCGACGTGCAGCCGGACCAGGCCGACACGTTCCGCGAGCTGATCGCCGAGGTCGACGGCGCCGAGCTGCTGCAGGCCGCGCCGGTGATGCGCGGCCGCGTCGTGCGGGTCGGCGGCGTGCCGGTCGACCAGACCGGCATCCAGCACTGGACCCTGCGGGGCGATCGCGGCCTCAGCTACGCCGCGGCGATGCCGCCCGGCACCGAGCTGGTCGCGGGGCAGTGGTGGCCCGAGGACTACGACGGCCCGCCGCTCGTCTCGGTCGAGGACGAGGTCGCGGAGGCCTACGGCGTCGGGGTCGGCGACCGCCTCGGCTTCAATATCCTGGGCCGCGTGATCGAGGCCGAGATCGCCAGTCTGCGGCCCGAGATCGACTGGGGCGAGGGGCGGCTCGACTTCGTCTTCCTGTTCAGCCCCGGCGTGCTCGAGGCCGCGCCGCACACGCTAGCCGCCGCGGTCGACGTGCCGCCTGCGGCCGAGGCGGCGCTGCTCGACCGGATGGCCGAGCTGCTGCCCAACGTCACGCCGATCTCGGTGCGCGAGCTCGCCGCGCGCGTCGACGAAGCGCTCGGCAAGATCAAGCTGGCGGTCGCGGCGGTAGCCGGCGTGACCCTCCTGAGCGGCGTGCTGGTGCTGGCGGGCGCGGTCGCGGCGGCGCGGCGGCGGCATCTTTACGAATCGGTGGTGCTCAAGGTGCTAGGCGCCCGCCGGCTCGACCTGCTGCGGATCTTCCTGATCGAGTATCTCGGGCTCGGCACTACCGCGGCGCTGGCGGGCGGCCTGCTCGGCAGCGCCGGCGCGGCCGCCGTGGTGATCTGGGCGATGCACCTGCCCTGGGGCTTCTCGCTCGGGGCCGTGCTGGCGGTGCTGCTGATCGCGCTGGCGATCACGCTGTTGGCGGGGTTCCTGGGCACCTGGCGGCTGCTCGGTCGGCCGGCGGCGCCGGTGCTGCGCGCCCCCTGAGCGCTGCGTCGGCGCAGACGATCGGTTAAGATTTCGGCATGGTGGACGTTTCGATCATCGGGCTGGTCACGGCCTTCGCCGCGGGCGTGATCTCCTTCCTCTCGCCCTGCGTGCTGCCGCTGGTGCCGGGCTATGTCTCGTTCGTCGCGGGCAGCTCGCTCGAGGACCTGCGCGACGGCCAGGTCTCGCGGCTACAGGCGCTGTCGCTGGCGGCGACCTTCGTGCTCGGCTTCACCGTGGTGTTCGTCGCGCTGGGCGCCAGCGCCACCGCGCTCGGCCACCTGCTGCTGAGCTGGCGTTACGAGCTCGGCCTGATCGCCGGCGGCGTGGTGATCCTGTTCGGCCTGCACATGCTCGGACTGACGCCGCTCGGCCTGATGGACCGCGAGGCCCGCTTCCACGTCGACATGGTCGGCGGACGGGTGCCCGGCGCCTTCCTGCTGGGGGTCGCCTTCGCGTTCGGCTGGACGCCTTGCATCGGGCCGGTGCTCGGCGCGATCCTGACGCTCGGCGCCAGCACGGCCGACGTCAGCAAGGGCACGCTGCTGCTGGCGGTCTACTCGCTGGGCCTCGGCCTGCCGTTCCTGCTCGCGGCGCTGTTCACCGGCGCCCTGCTCGGCCGGCTGCGGTCGCTCGGCGGGGTCGGCCGCAACCTGCAGCGCGGCGCCGGCGGCCTGCTGGTGGTGATGGGCCTGCTGATGGTGACCGGCCGGCTGGAGCAGGTCGCCTACTGGATGCTCGAGACCTTCCCGGCGCTGGGCTCGATCGGCTGAGCCGGCCGTGCGCCGGGCGCGATCATGCCGAGGGCAGCACGGAACGGCCGGAATCCGGTGCCCGCTCAAGCGATTGTAGCTTGAACCGGCCGGCTACCATCCCATATCATCGGCCAAATGATGCGTGGCCGCGTGTATGCGCGCCGACCGCGTGACGTCGGAGCATGAAAGGAAGCACCTATGGCATTCGGTTCCGATCCCCGTGCCGTCCCTGGCCAGATTGCCGTCGATCGGATCGACGAGGGCCTCCGCAGCTACATGCTGTCTGTGTACAATTACATGGGCCTCGGCCTTGCCCTGACAGGCCTGGTAGCGTTCTTCGTCGCCGCGACGCCGGCGATCTACATGCCCATCTTCACGACGCCGCTGAAGTGGGTGGTGATGCTGGCACCGCTAGGCTTCGTGTTTTTCCTCTCTGCCAGGCTTCAGAGCATGAGCGTCGGCGCGGCGCAGGCCACCTTCTGGGCGTTCGCCGCGGTGATGGGCCTGTCGATGGCGAGCATCTTCCTGGTGTTCACCGGCGCCAGCATCGCGCGCGTCTTCTTCATCACCGCCGGCACCTTCGGCGCGATGAGCCTCTACGGCTACACGACCAAGCGCGACCTCACCAACTGGGGCTCGTTCCTGTTCATGGGCCTGATCGGCATCATCATTGCGAGCCTGGTCAACATCTTCATCGCGAGCTCGGCGCTGCAGTTCGCGATCAGCGTGATCGGCGTGATCGTGTTCGTGGGCCTGACCGCCTACGACACGCAGCAGATCAAGGAGATGTACTACGAGGGTGACGGCGCCGACGTGATGACCAAGAAGACCATCATGGGCGCGCTGCGTCTCTACCTCGACTTCATCAACCTGTTCGTGATGCTGCTGCAGCTGTTCGGTCAGCAGCGCAACTAGACCACCCAGCCGAGCACGTGATCGAGGCCCGCGGGCGCTGCCGCGGGCCTTTCGTTTTGCCGCCTCGCCCCGAGATCCCCTGCAACACGCGCTCGACGAGATCCGCATGAGCCGCCGGTGGCGCGGCATGCTTGCGCTCGCGCTGGGCCTAGGCGCGCTGTGCGCCTGCGAGGCGCATCCCGAGGAGCCGCTGGTGCTCACCCGCAGCATCCCGCTGCAGGAGGATGCGCCGCAGCGGGTCCAGCTCGACGCGCTGCGCTTCGAGGCCGGCTTCCAGCTCAGCTCCGGCGATTCGCGCTTCGGCGGCCTGTCGGGGCTGTGGATCGCGCCGGACGGGCATGAGCTGATCATGGCGAGCGATCACGGCACGATCTGGCGCGCCGCCCTCGAGCACGACGGCGACCGGCTGGTCGGCTTCGCGGGCTGGCGCGCGACGGCGATCGGACACGTCAGCGGTGACGAGCCGGGCCGCATTGACGCCGAGGCGCTGGCCGACGACGGCCCGAACCTCGTGGTCGCCGTCGAGGGCGCCGTGCTCCTGCGCCGCATCGCGCGCGACGCCCCCGAGTTTGCCGAGGCGCTGCTGGCCGTGGACGGTCTCATCGAGGCCGGCGCCACCGACAGCAACGAAGGCATCGAGGCGCTCACGACCCTGCCGGACGGCGCGCTGCTGGCGCTGTCGGAGGGCGTGTTCGAGGCGCCGGAGCTGCTCGCCGCCTGGCGGATCGAGGGCAGCCGGGTGGAGCGTCTGCACTATCGTGTGCGCGACGACTTCGTACCGACCGGCGCCGACCGGCTGGACGATACGATCTACGGGATCGAGCGGCGCTTCTCGTTGCTCAAGGGCGGATTTACCAGCCGCGTCGTGGCGCTGGACGCGACGCGGGTCCGCGGCGGCGAGACGCTCGCCGGGCATGTGCTCGCCGAGCTCGGCTGGCCCGCGATCAGCGAAAACTTCGAAGGCATCGCGGCGCGCCGCGGCACCGACGGCCGGACCCTGCTCTATCTGATCTCTGACAACAATTTTCTGGCGCTGCAGCGAACGCTGCTGCTGCAGTTCTCGCTGGCCGGGCCCTAGTTCCGCAACCGTACCGCGCGGCCCGGAGCCTTGCGACGCCCGACGGCGCGCTAGCGTGCCGGCTGCGCCAGCGCGTCGCGCGCGCCCATCAGGGCGCGGAACGGGATCAGCAGCAGCAGCGCCATCGCGAACTTGACGCCGAGATCGCCCAGCCCCCAGGTGACCCAGGGCAGACCCGTGCCGGCGAAGGCCAGCGAGAAGAACACCGCGGTGTCCCAGACCGAGGCCAGCGCCGATGAGATCAGCGGCGCCTGCCACCAGGGCAGCCGGCGCAGCCGGTCGAAGACGGCGATGTCCATCAGCTGGGCGGTCAGGAAGGCGGTGCCCGACGCCAGCGCGATGCGCGGTCCGGCGACGGCCATCGACAGCAGCACCGCCAGGGCGAAGCCGACATAGGCGACCCGTCGCGCCTCCTGCGGCCCGTAGCGGCGGTTGGTGAGATCGGTGACCAGGAACGCCACCGGATAGGTCAAAGCGCCCCAGGTCAGCCAGTCGTTGATCGGATGCTGGACCGCGACGTTGGAGCCGGCGACGACCACCACCATCGCCAGCACCGGCAGCGCCAGCGGCGACCTGATCAGCCCGTCCGGCATGGGGTGGCGGCCGGCCTCAGCTTCCTTCGGCCATGGCGGAAGCCTGGCGGGCCGAGGCGATCCGCCGCTTCAGCCGACGCAGCTCGCTCGTCAGGTCGATGTCCCGCGCGTCGAGCAGGAAGCCGTCCAGGCCGCCCCGCCGCTCGACCGTGCGCAGCCCATGGCTCGAGATCCGCAGGCGGATGCTCTCGCCCAGGGTCTCGCTGTACAGCCGGTGCGCCCGCAGGTTGGGCAGGAACCGCCGCTTGGTCCGGTTGTTCGCGTGGCTGACATTGTTGCCGGTCAGCACGCCCTTGCCTGTGAGGGTGCAGCGTCGTGCCATGGGAGGTCCTTCGAGAATCGGATCGGCGGCCGAACACGCCCTGTCCGGCGAACGCGGTTTCCTAGAGCGTGGCCCGGCCGAGGTCAAGCCCCTCTTCCCTGGCCAACCCCGTCGGATCAGTAGGCCGCGGCGCTAGAAGTAGGCCAGATCCCACTTACGCCAGTCGATGTCCCGGGCACGCTGGAGGCAGCCCTGTATGGCATCCGAGAGCGCGCAATAGTACCCCGTCAGGATCAGCTCCTGATGCAGAGGACCAGGAATGGCACCCTTCTGATGCGCCTCCGCATGCAGGGGCTCGAGCGTGGCACGAAAGTCGTCGGCGCTGCTTGTG
>DASUGG010000355.1:0-12297 GCA_036274135.1 Geminicoccaceae bacterium | reverse complement strand
AGCATGCGCCAGGGCCCTGGGCAACCGGGCCTCCGGGTCCTCGCCCTTCGGCATGCTCCGCCGCGATCCGACGGCCAGAGAAGCGAAGGGAGCGCTAGCCTGAAGGCGGCAGCGGATGGGCGCGCAGCCAGGCGATCGTGTCGGCGGCGCTGCGGTCCGGCGGAAAGACCGGGTAGAATACGTGCTCGATCCGGCCGGCGCGCAGCACCAGGGTCAGCCGCTTGATCAGCGTCATGATGCCGTCCTCGCCCGCGACCTCGAAGGTCGGCAGGCGGAGGGCCCAGGCGAAGCGCAGATCGGCGTCGCTCAGCACCTCGAAGGGCAGGTGCAGGCGCTCCACCATCTCCTGCTGGTAGGCCGTGGTCTGCGCCGACAGCCCGAAGACCTCGGCGCCGAGGTCCAGCAGCTCCCGATGGTGGTCGCGAAAGCCGCAGGACTGCGGCGTGCAGCCGCGCGCGCCCGGGATGGCGTCCCAGCCCGGCGGCGACGGCTTGTCCGGCTCGCCGGTGCGCGGATAGACGTAGACCACCGTGCGCGGCCGGCCGGTCTTTGCGAGCACGACGCTGCGGCCGGCGGTCGAGGGCAGCGGGATGTCCGGTACGCGCATCCCGACCAGATGGTCGCAGGCGCCGTCGTCCACCGGTACCGGCAGGTCTGCCGGCAGGGTGCTGAAGTCGCTTGCCACGGCCGGCTCCCGCAGGCCTACTCGGCCGCGATCGGCTGGCGGTGCTCCTGGATCAGCCGCCACAGGCTCTGCGGCGTCGCCGGCATGTCGACGCTGGTCACGCCGAGATCGGCCAGCGCGTCGATGATCGCGTTGATCACCGCGGCCGGCGATGCGACCGAGCCCGCCTCGCCGCAGCCCTTCACGCCCATCGGGTTGTTCTTGCACGGCACCTCGATGGTCGAGACCTTCATCGCCGGCACGCCGTCGGCGCGCGGCATGCAGTAGTCCATGAACGAGCCGGACAGGAGCTGGCCGTTGTCGTCGTAGACCGCGTGCTCGTAGAGCGCCTGGCCGATGCCCTGGACGACGCCGCCATGCACCTGGCCGGCGACCAGCATCGGGTTGAGCACGACGCCGAAGTCGTCGACCGCGACGTAGTTGACGATCTCCGCGACGCCGGTGTCGGGATCGACCTCGACCTCGGCGATGTGGCAGCCGTTGGGGAAGGTGTAGGCGTCGATCTGGGCGGTCGCCTCGGCGTCGAGCCCGCCCTCGAAGCCCTCGGGCGGGTTGGCCGTCGCGCGCGCCTTCCGGGCGAGATCGAGCAGGCCGATGCGGCGGTCGGTGCCGATCACCCCGAACTCGGCCGTGCCGCGGTCGTACTCGATGTCGGCGACCGCGGTCTCCAGCTCCTGCGCCGCGTAGTGCCGGCCGCGCTCGATCACGTCCTCGGCGCAGTCGCGGATCGCCATGCCTTCTGCGGTCAGCGAGCGCGAGCCGCCGGTGCCGCCGCCGAGCTTGAGCAGCGAGGTGTCGCCCTGGACGATGCGGATCTTCTCGAACGGCACGCCGAGCCGCTCGTGCAGCAGCTGGGCGTAGGCGGTCTCGTGACCCTGCCCGTTCGACTGGGTGCCGACCGCGACGCTGACCGTGCCGTCTTCCTCGAACTTGATCGCCGCCATCTCCTGCGGATCGCCCATGGTCGATTCGATGTAATAGGCCATGCCGATGCCGCGGCGCATGCCGCGCGCCCTGGCCTCGCTGCGGCGCCGCCCGATGCCGGACCAGTCGGCCTCCTGCAGCGCGGCGTCCATGACCCTCGCGAACTCGCCGGAGTCGTAGATCTCGCCGGCGACGGTCTTGAACGGCATGGCGCTGGCGGTGATGAAATTCTTGCGCCGCAGCTCGGGCGGGTCCTCGCCGAGCTCGCGCGCCGCGGCGTCCATCAGCCGCTCCATCAGATAGATCGATTCCGGCCGGCCGGCACCGCGATAGGCGTCGACGGGCGTCGTGTTGGTCAGCACGCCCTTCACCCGGTAGACCATGTTCTTGATGTCGTAGACGCCGGGCAGGACCTTGAGCGCCGCGCCGGTCGGGATGAACGGCGCGAACAGGTTGCAGTACGCGCCCATGTTCGCGGTGGTGAGCACCCGCATGCCGACGATGCGGTGGTCGGCGTCGAAGCCGAGCTCGGCCTCGGTCACGTGGTCGCGCCCCATCACGTCCGACAGGAAGGCGTCGCTGGAGCGCTCGGCGGTCCACTTCACGGGCCGCCCGAGCTGGCGCGACGCCCAGGCGGCGAGCGCGTACTCGGGATAGAAGAAGGCCTTCATGCCGAAGCCGCCGCCGACGTCGGGCGTCAGCACGCGGACCTTCTCCGGCTCGATCTTGAGGACGCCCGCAAGCGGTCCGGTGAACAGCCAGCCACCCTGCGTGCAGGCATGCAGCGTCAGCTGGCCGCTCGCGGCGTCGTACTCGCCGATCGCGGCGCGCGGCTCCATCGGGTTGGCGACCAGGCGGTTGTTGATGATGCGCACCTTGGTGACATGCGCGGCGCCGGCAAGCACGCGGTCGACGGCATCGGCATCGCCGTGCTGCCAGTCGAAGGCGAGGTTGCTCGGCACGTTGTCGTGGACGAGCGGCCGGCCGGCATCGGCGGCGGTCTCGGTGTCGATGACCGAAGGCAGGGATTCGTAGTCGACTGCGATCAGCTCGGCCGCGTCCTTGGCCTGGGTCAGGGTCTCGGCGACCACGAAGGCGACATGGTCGCCGACATGGCGCACGCGGTCGGTGCACAGCACCGGCCGCAGCGGGTTGATGCCTTCCGAGCCGTCGCGGTTGACCATCGGGATCGCGCAGGGCAGCTCGTTGGTGCCCTTGGCCTCGATCTCGGCGCCGGTGATCACGGCGAGCACGCCCGGCGCGAGCTTGGCCTCCGCGACGTCGATCTTCGTGATCCTGGCGTGCGCCTCCGGCGAGCGCAGGGCGTAGCCGTAGGCCTGGCCTGGCAGATTGATGTCGTCGGTATAGCGGCCCGTGCCGGTGATGAAGCGCTGATCCTCGACCCGCCGCACCGACTGACCGACGCCGAACTTCGCCATGCTGCTTCCCCCCGCACTGATCGGCACCTGGCGGACAACATACCGCAACCGACGCGCGCTGCCAGTGGTCGAACGCCGCGCCCGGGCGGATTCCTCGGCGGCCGAAGCTGGTGATGCCGGCGGCCGACTCAGGCGGCATGCTCCCTGTGCCGTGCGCGCAGCAGCCGCAGGATCTCGCGCGCCGCATCCGGGATATGCGTGCCGGGCGGGTAGATCGCGGCGACGCCGGCGTCCTTCAGCGCCTTGCGGTCGCGGCTCGGGATCACGCCGCCGACCACCACCAGGATGTCCTCGCCGCCCTGCTGCCGCAGCGCCTCGAGCAGCGCCGGCACCAGCACCCGGTGGCCGGCGGCGAGCGAGCTGACGCCGACGAGGTGGACGTCGTTCTCGATCGCCTCGCGCGCCGCCTCTTCCGGCGTCTGGAACAAAGCGCCGATGTCGACGTCGAAGCCGATGTCCGCGAACGCGGTGGCGATCACCTTGGCGCCGCGGTCGTGGCCGTCCTGGCCGAGCTTGGCGACCAGCATGCGCGGCCGGCGCCCCTCGGCCTCGGCGAACGCCTCGACCTCGCGGCAGATCGCGGCGAACTCCGGATCGTCGGCGAAGGCCGAGCCGTATACCCCGGCGATCGTGCGCACCTCGGCCCGCCAGCGCCCGAACACCCGCTCCATCGCATCCGAGATCTCGCCCAGCGTGGCGCGCGCCCGCGCCGCCTCGACGCAGAGCTGCAGCAGGTTCGCGTCGCCGGCAGCACCCTTCTCGAGCGCCTGCAGCGCCTTCTTGCAGCGCTCCCGGTCGCGCCCTGCCCGCACCTCGGCGAGCCTGCGCATCTGCGCCTCGCGCACCGCGGTCGTGTCGATGTCCAGAAGCTCGACCGGCTGGTCCTCGGCCGGTCGCCAGCGGTTGACGCCGACCACCACCTCCTCGTTGCGGTCGATCCGCGCCTGGCGCCTAGCGGCGGCCGCCTCGATCCGCGCCTTCGGCATGCCCGCCTCGATCGCCCTGGTCATGCCGCCCATCGCCTCGACCTCGGCGATCAGCTCCTCGGCGGCGCTCACCAGGCTCGCGGTCAGATGCTCGACGTAGTAGCTGCCGCCGAGGGGGTCGACGACGTGCCGGATCCCCGTCTCCTCGGCCAGGATCAGCTGGGTGTTGCGCGCGATGCGGGCGGAAAACTCGCTCGGCAGCGCCAGCGCCTCGTCGAACGCGTTGGTGTGCAGCGACTGGGTGCCGCCGAGCACGGCGGCCAGCGCCTCGAGCGTGGTGCGCACGACGTTGTTGTAGACGTCCTGCGCCTGCAGCGACACGCCGCTGGTCTGGCAGTGGGTGCGCAGCATGGCCGAGCGCGGATCGCGCGGCCGGAAGTGGTCCTGCACGAGCTTCGCCCACAGCAGCCGCGCCGCGCGCAGCTTCGCGATCTCCATGAAGAAGTTCATGCCGATGCCGAAGAAGAACGACAGCCGCGGCGCGAAGCGGTCGATCGCGAGGCCGCGCGTCACCGCCGCGCGGGCGTATTCCAGGCCGTCGGCAAGCGTGAAGGCGAGCTCCTGGACGCAGGTCGCGCCCGCCTCCTGCATGTGGTAGCCGGAGATCGAGATCGGGTTGAAGCGGGGCATGCGCTCGGCCGCATCGGCGATCACGTCGGCCACGATGCGCATGCTCGGCGCCGGCGGGTAGATGTAGGTGTTGCGGACCATGAATTCCTTCAGGATGTCGTTCTGCACCGTGCCGGCGAGCTTCTCGGGCGCCACGCCCTGCTCCTCGGCGGCGACGATGTAGAACGCCATCACCGGCAGCACGGCGCCGTTCATGGTCATCGACACGCTGACCTGATCGAGCGGGATGCCGTCGAACAGCCGCTTCATGTCCTCGACCGTATCGATCGCGACGCCGGCCTTGCCGACGTCGCCGCTGACGCGCGGATGGTCGCTGTCGTAGCCGCGATGGGTCGGCAGATCGAACGCGACCGACAGGCCGGTCTGGCCGGCCGCCAGGTTGCGCCGGTAGAAGGCGTTGGACTCCTCGGCCGTGGAGAAGCCGGCATATTGCCGGATGGTCCAGGGCCGCCCGGCGTACATGGTCGCGCGCGGTCCGCGCAGAAAAGGCGGCAGGCCGGGCAGGCTGCCGACCGCCTCGAGCCCCTCGAGGTTGGCGGCCGTGTAAAGGGGCTTGACCTCGATGCCCTCCGGCGTGCGCCAGACCAGCTCCCGGGCCTGGCCTTCGGTCTCCCGCTCGGCCAGCGCCGCCCAGGCGTCGAGATCGGTCTTCGGCTGCTCAACCATCGCCCTGTCCTAACGCCTGCGATGCGCCCGCAGGAGAAAACGGCCCCGCGCGACGCTTGCACTTCAATATAGGCCAAACATTCTGCAGGCTTACCAACTTCCGCCATCGGCGCCGGCGCAGGCGGCCTAGTCCGACCCGGCGAGCCAGTAGCCGAGGATGACGGCGACCGCGCCATAGGCCCAGTTCTTTTCCGCCGGCGCGAAGCGCTTGGAGAAGATCGCGTACAGCGCGGCCGCGGAAAAGATGATGGTCACGACCACCTGCATCAGGTCGCGGGTGCGGATGCCCGGCGGGGGCGCGCCCGGCGGGCCCGGACCTTCCGGCACCGCGCCCGAACCTGGCGTCGGCAAGGCCCCTGTGGCCCAGAGGCCCCAGGAATACAGCAACTCGGTAAGATCGTTCGCAGATGCCGGCACCCATTGCGGCACCAGTCGCAACGACACCAGGGCAACGATGGTGACCGCAAAGAGAGCGAGGAGAACGAGCCGGCCGGTCATGACCATCCTTCCTCGGCGTCGTCACGCGGAGGCGCGATCTCTTCGATCCTCGAGCGGCGGGTCGCCTGTCTTCGCGCCGAGCGCGATCACCGCGTCGCGCAGGCGCTCGGCGATGCGCTCGGAGCCGTCCATGTCGTCGCTGTCGGGCTCGCTGTCGGCGAGCATCAGCGGTTCGCCGAAGCGCAGGCGGATCGGATGCGGGCGCGGCAGGCTGCGCGTCGGCGGCCAGGCCTCGTAGCTGCCGACGATCAGCACCGGCACCGCCGGCACGCGCGTCTTCTGGATCAGCATGCCGGCGCCGGGCAGGAAGCGCTCGAGTTGCCCGTCCCGCGAGCGCTCGCCCTCGGGAAACCAGGTCAGCACGTTGCCGCGGTTCAGGATCGCCCGGGCGAACAGCAGCGTCGAGGTGAGACCCCGCTCCGGATCGACCGGGACCACCTGGGTGATGCGGCTGAAGGTGCGGGTGACCGGGCCGCGGAACAAAAGCCCGCTCCAACCCGCCCAATAGACCTGCTGCAGCTGCTTCCAGGACAGCACGGCGGCGACCGCGAACGGGTCGAGATAGCTGGTGTGGTTCGGCGTGATCAGATACGGCCCCTGCTCGGGCAGGTGCTCGAGCCCCTCCGCCCGGACGCGGAACAGGCCGCGCATCACCGCGTAGTTGAGCATGAAGAACAGCCACGCCAGGGCGCGCAGCACGGCGCCGCGCGGCTGGAGCCAGCGCTCCTGCTCGACCCCGAGCTCGCCGTCGGCGAGTGCCTGGGTCTGGCCGCTGTCGGCCGCCTGCTGCACCTCCTGCAGCAGCGCGCGCAGGGTCGAGATGCGGGCGAGGTCCTCCTCGGTGAGGCGGAAGCCGAAGCGCTCCTGCAACTCCATGGCGAGGCTCATCCACTCGAACGAGTCGAGGCCGAGATCGAGCTCCGGGCTGGTGTCCAGCGTGAGGCGCGTGCCCTTGAAGCGCCGTTGCAGCCACGCCCAGACCTGATCCGCCGGCGTGCGCTCGAGCAGGGCCTGGTCCTCCTCGGTGAGCGTCGCCTCCTCGACCGCGCCAGGGGTGGACTTCGCGCGCGCGTAGAGATCGGGCAACAGGTGCCGGCGCAGCTTGCCGATCTGGGTGCGCGGCAGGGTCTGCGCCGTCAGGGCGAAATCGGTGATGCGCTCGTAGGACGGCAGGTCCTGGCCGAGGCGCTCGATCTCGTCGCGGAAGCGCTGGCGCAGGCGGCCGCCCGCGCCCTCCGGCTCGACCTGCGGCACGATCAGCGCCACCAGCCGGCCGTCGTGGTCGAGGACCGCAAGCTCCTGGATCAGCTCGCTCTTGCCGTAGACGCTCTCGACGTCCTCGGGAAAGATGTTCTTGCCGCCGGCGACGACGATCATCTCCTTGCTGCGGCCGACGATGTAGAGGTAGCCGTCGTGGTCGATGCGGCCGAGATCGCCGGTGCGGAAGAAGCCGTCCTCGGTGAAGGCCTCCTTGGTGGCCTCCTCGTTGTGCCAGTAGCCGGCGAACACGCTCGGCCCGCGCGCCTCGATCTCGCCGGTGCCGGGCTCGACGTCCGGCACCGGCGCGATGCGGATCTCGGTGTCCTTGACCGGCAGGCCGACCGAGCCGATGCGGGCGCGGCCCTTGGGGTTGAAGGTCAGGATCGGCGAGGTCTCGGAGAGGCCATAGCCGACCAGCACCTCCCAGCCGAGGCCGTTGAGCTGCCAGGCGGTCTCGGGCTTGAGCGGCGCGCCGCCGGCGGCGAGCAGGCGAAGCGACGGGCCGACCTGGCGATGCAGCGGGAAGAACAGCAGCCTGCCGGCCCGCCAGCCGGTATGGCGGAACAGCCAGGTGGAGAAAGCCAGCAGGCGCCGATAGATGCCGAGGGCGATCGCGCCGAGCCCGTCCATCCGGCGCTCGATGCCGGCCAGCATCGCCTCGTACAGCCGCGGCACGGCGATCATGATGGTGCAGGCGCATTGCTGCAGCGCCTCGCTGATCTGCGGGCCGGTGATGCCGGCCGGCAGCACCACCGCCGCACCCGAGGCGAGCGGCGCGAGCAGCCCGACGGTCAGCGGATAGACGTGCTGCAGCGGCAGCGGCAGGAGCACCCGGTCGCCCGGCCGGGCGAGCCGCTCCGCGACCAGCGCGTCGAGATTGGCGCACAGATTGGCATGGGTCAGCGGCACGCCCTTGGGCGTCCCGGTGGTGCCGGAGGTGTAGACCAGCACGGCCGGCTGATCGGGCTCGAGAGCCGGCAGCTCGCCGCTGCCGTCCGGCAGGTCGTGCCAGCCCTGCACCGACAGGCCGTGCCGGTCGGCATCGGCGTCGTCGAGCAGCAGGACGGCCAGCTCGCCGGCACCCTCCACCTTGGCGAGCGCCTTCAAGTGATCGCTGGTCGTAATCACGCGCCGGCAGTGGCTGTGACCAAGGATCCGCTCCAGCTCGGACGGGCCGCTCTGCTCGCTGATCGGCATGGCGACCGCGCCGGTCCGGGCGATCGCGAGCATCGCCGCGGCCCACTCCGGCCGGCTGGCCGCGACCAGCGCGACCGGCTCGCCGGCGCGCAGGCCGGCCGCGATCAGGGCCTTGGCGAAGCGCTCGATCTCGTCGCGCAGCCGACGCCGCGTCCAGGTCGTCGGCGTCTCGGCGTGGTGGGCGATGATCGCCCCCGCTTCGGCATCGTCCGCCAGCCCGTCGACCAGGCAGCCCAAGGTGCGTAACGCCATCCCGCCTTCCCGTCCACCCGATGTCGCATACTAGTAGGCGGTCTTTCGGGGGCCGCGCCAGCCGAAAGTCACGGTGCCGGCGGAGCGGCGTCGATCGCCTCGCCCATGGTCGGCGACCGGGCAGAGGCGTTCTCGGGCAGGATCTGGATGGCGATATCCCCGGCCGCCGGCGCCTCGAGCATGCCGCGCGGCGCGAGGCAGGTCGCGACGACCCGGCGCGGATCGACGCCGTTGCTGATCAGGAAGGCGCGCACCACATCGGCGCGCGTGCATCCGAGGTCGTCCGGGCCCGCGACCGGGCTCGCGGCGCCGTCCTTCGGGTAGCGCGCCGGGATCGGAGTTGCGGCAGCGCTTCCTTGCGCGCCGTCTGCGGTATCCTCGGCGGCCCCGGGGAGCGGCGCGCCGCGCAAGGCATAGCCCAGCACCACGACCTGCCGTTCGGGAAGCCGGCCGAGCAGGCGCGCGGCCTCTGTCAGCGCCGCTACGGCGCGGCGCGCCGGCATCACCTCGGAATCGAACCAGCGCTCGCGCGGCGTCAGCAGCAGGCCGCCCGCCTCGGAGCGGACGTCGAATCGCCGTAGCCCCTGCACCAGTCCGCGCGTGCGCCGCTCGGCGGCCGCGGCCTCGAGGGCGCGCGCCTGCGCGACCTGCGTGCGGGTCGCCGCCAGCTCCTGCAGCGCGCGCGCCGTCCGGCGCTCCTCCGCCCGCATCTGCGCGACCGCGGCGCGGCTCTCGGCGAGATAGGCGAGGTGCTCGACCTCGTCGCGCGCGCCGCCGGCGTCCTGCGCGGCGAGAGCCCGCTCGAGCGCCCGTTCCGCCGCCGCGAGCTCGGGCGCCGCGAAAGCGCGCACGAGGCGGGCGCTCCTGGCGGCTTCCAGCGCCGCCTGCGCCTCGGCGACCGTCGCGGCATCCTGCGCCCTCGCCGGCCCACCCAGGAGGGTGCCGAGCAGCACCCCGAGCGCGAGCAGGAGGATGCGGCGACGGATCCCGGCAACCGGCACGGCCATCATAGACCCGTCACGCCCTGCGGCGGAGATCCGCCAAGATCCTGGATCTGCGCCCGCAACGCGGCAGCCGCCCGGGCAGCCTTCTCCGTGTCCGCCGCGGCCTGCGCGACCTCGGCGTCCACCAGGGCCTGCTCCGCGAGCCGGCGCGCCCGCAGGTGCTCGCCCGCCTGCAGTGCCGCCTTCGCGGCCTCGAGCTTCTGCCGCGCCTTGTCGAAGGCGGCGGGCGCGAGGCTCTCGGCCTCGGCAGCAGCGGCCGCCTGCAGCGCCCGCTCGGCGTCCGCCACTTCCTGCACCGGCGGCGGCGCGCTCGCGCAGGCCGCCAGCAGCAACAGCGCCGCCACGGCCGCCAGGCGCCCGCTGCGGCGCGTGCTCCAGAGGGTCATGTCCGTTCCCCCGCCCCGGCGTCGGCCGCAGGCGCGGGAAGGTTCTTGACTGCCGGCGATTGAAAAACCGTGAAGCCGACGCTCGGGAAAGCGCAGCCTACGCGCGCACCACCATCACCGAGCAGCCGGCGTGCCGCACGACCCTGGCGGCGTTGGGGCCCAGCAGGTAGTCGCTGAGCTCCGGCCGGTGCGAGCCCATCACGATGAGATCGGCGCCGATCTCCTCGGCGACGCGGAGGATCTGCTGGTAGATCTTGCCGGCCGCGACGATGCGCTGGACCTCGACGTCCTTGGGCACCTGCTCGGCGACGAACTTGGCGAGCGCCGCGGCGACGTGCTCGTGCATCTTCGCCTCGTAGCCCTGCGGGAAATACTGGGCGACCAGAGGCATGCCGAACTCCGGCACCACCGTCATCACGTGCAGCTCCGCCCGAAACGTCGTGCTGAGCGTCAGCGCGGTGGGCAGCGCCTTGCGCCAGGAATGCGCGTCGGACAGATCGACCGGCAGCAGGATGTGGCGGTACATCGCGATCCCCGGATCAGTCCTCGCCGGCAGTAACCGGCGTTGCGGCCGGCGCGGCGTCGCTCGTCTGGCGGCGGCGCTGCAGCCAGACGATCACGGCCAGCAGCGCGAGCGCCGGGATCCAGACCAGCTGCGGCGGCGGTCGGTGGTTGGGCACCAGGACGCTCGTGATCGCGAAGTCGAAGTCGAGGCCGGCGCGCTCGGCGGGGCTGCCGAACTGGATCATGTCGACGATCATCCGGCCGTCTTCCGGGCGCAGGGTCAGACCGGCATCGAGCAGGCGCTCCTCGCCCGTGCCGACGCGGCCGAGCGGCAGGATGACGGTCTTCGAGACCTCGTCGCCTTCGATCGTGACGCCCTCGGCGTGCAGGCGAATGCTGCCGCCCGCAGGCACCGCCTCCGCGATCTGATAAATCCGCGCCGGCTCGATCTCGAGCAGCGGCGGATAGATCCGGTCCCAGAAGAAGCCGGGCCGGAACAGGGCGAAGGCGACCAGCAGCAGCGCCACACTCTCCCAGATGCGGCTTTTGGTGAGGAACCAGTTCATCGTGCCGGCCGCGAAGATCAGCATCGCGACCGTGGCGATGACCACCTGCAGCACGAGCTCGTACCAAGTGTCGACACCGATCAGCAGCAGCTGGGTGTTGAAGATGAACAGGAACGGCAGCACGGCGGTGCGCAGGCTGTAGAAGGACGCCGCCAGGCCGGTCTTCATCGGATCGGCGCCGGAGATCGCCGCGGCGGCGAACGAGGCGAGGCCGACGGGCGGCGTCACGTCCGCCATGATGCCGAAGTAGAACACGAACATGTGCACCGCGATCAGCGGCACCAGCAGGCCGCTCTGGGCGCCGAGCTCGACGATCACCGGCGCCATCAGGGTGGCGACCACGATGTAATTGGCGGTGGTCGGCAGGCCCATGCCGAGGACCAGGCTGATGATAGCGGTGAAGATCAGCATCAGGAACACGTGGCCGCCGGAGATGAACTCGACGAACTCGGTGAGCTTGAGGCCGACCCCGGTCAGCGTGACGGTGCCGACGATGATGCCGGCGGTGGCGGTCGCGACCGCAATCCCGATCATATTGCGCGCGCCGACCGCCAGGCCGTCGCGCAGCTCGAGCAGGCCCTGGTGCCACGCCCCGGCGTGGTCCGTCTGGCCGCGGAACAGCGCGAACAGCGGCCTTTGCGTCGCCACGATGACGATCATCAGCGCCGTGGCGTAAAAGGCGGACAGGCCCGGCGAGAGCAGCTCGACCATCAGGCACCAGACCAGCACGGCCACCGGCAAGAGGAAGTGCAGCCCGGATTTGAAGGTCGGCCCGGCCTCGGGCAGCGCCTCGACCGGCTTGTCGGGGTCCTCCTCCGGCAGGTCGGGGAACTGCGCCGCGTAGCCGACCAGCGCGACGTAGATGATCAGGAGAACCAGCGTGAAGCCCCAGAAGCTCCAGCCGCCGAACAACGGCCTGAGCAGCTGCACGCCGTAATAGGCGATCCCGCAGATCAGCGCGGTGACCACGAAGCCGAGCAGCAGGCCCATGAGCCGGGCGAGCCAGCTGCGCGCCGGCCCGGATCGCGGAAGCGGCCGCAGCCCGAGCTTCAGCGCCTCGAGATGGACGATGTAGTAGAGCGCGACGTAGGAGATCACCGCCGGCAGCGCGGCGTGCATGATTACCTGGCTGTAGGGGATGCCGATGTACTCGACCATCAGGAAGGCGGCGGCGCCCATGACCGGCGGCATCAGCTGGCCGTTGACCGAGGACGAGGTCTCGATCGCGCCCGCCTGAACCGGCGTGTAGCCGACCCGCTTCATCAGCGAGATCGTGAACACGCCGCCGGTCACGACGTTG
>DASUGG010000354.1:0-15867 GCA_036274135.1 Geminicoccaceae bacterium | reverse complement strand
CGGCGACCGTGACTTCAACGACGCGGGCTTTCAGGTGGATCTGCTGCCGACCCAGGAGTTCAACTTCAGCTTCGTGCCGCAGGTCGTGCCCAATCTCGAGATCAACGATCCCGACAGCAGCAACCTCAGCGGCGCCACGGTCGCCTTGGCGCCGGGCCATCCCGAGGACCATCTGGTGATCACGGAATCGCTGGCCGGCACCGGGCTAACTGCGCTCGAGGACGGCAGCGCCGGCCGGATCGTGCTCGACGGCGACGCGCCGATCGCGACCTACGAGACGATCCTGCGCAGCATCGTCCTGCAGGCGGGCGGGACGCTCGGCGAGCGCGTGGTCAGCGTCCAGGTCGTCGACGACGAGGGTGCGGCCAGTACGCCGGCGCAGGCTCGCTTCGATTTCAGCGCCGCCAGCCTCGTGGTGGACAACGATATGACGCCGGATTCGCGGTTGGAGGGGGGCGACGGCACCGATCTGTTCTCCGGTCGCTCGGGCAACGACGAGCTGTTCGGCAACGGCGGCGCCGACCTGCTGGACGGCGGCGAAGGCAACGACATCCTCGACGGCGGCCCCGGCTCCGACCTTCTGTTCGGTGGCCCGGGCAACGACATTCTGACGGGTGGCGAGGGCGCCGACACCTTCTTCATGCTCTCCCTGCCCGATCGCGGCGACCAGATCCTCGACTTCAACGCCGACGAGGGCGACGTGCTGAACCTTTCGGCGCTGTTCAGCGACAGCAGCGTGGATGCCGGCAATGTCGGCGACTTCCTGCAGTTCACGCCGAGCGGCGCGAGCGACGTCCAGGTCAGCGCCGACGTCGACGGGCCGGCCGCCGGTTTCGACTTCGTCCAGCTCGTGACGCTGGTCGATCCGGTCGGCGTGAGCGCCGCGCCGAATGCGGAGCAGCAGGCGGTCGCCAACGGCGCCGTGGCCGTCTAGCGACAGCTCGGCGGCGCCGTATCGCGGGCTCGCGCGCGTGGCACGGCCCACGGCGCGGCGGTGCGGCCTTGCGGTGCTCCGACCGCTTCGCTACAACGCCTTGCGTGGCGTCGACCCTGACGCTAGGCCTCACTCAACGCACCGTCTCAGGTATGGCTCGCAGCAAGATCGCGCTCATCGGTGCCGGCCAGATCGGCGGCACCATCGCTCTCCTGGCAGCGCAGCGGGAGGTCGGCGAGATCGTCCTCCACGACGTCGCCGAAGGCGTGCCGCAGGGCAAGGCGCTGGACATCGTCCAGTCGACGCCGCTGCACACCGTCTCCGCCAGGCTCTCCGGCACGAACGACTACGCGCGCGCGCTCTCGGGCGCCGACGTCGTGATCGTCACCGCCGGCGTGCCGCGCAAGCCCGGCATGAGCCGCGACGATCTGATCGCCGTCAACGCCGGCGTCATCAAGACGGTCGCGAGCAACATCCACGAGCACTGCCCCGACGCCTTCGTGATCGTGATCACCAATCCCCTGGATGCGATGGTCTGGGTGATGCAGAAGGTGAGCGGCCTGCCGCCGCACAAGGTCGTCGGCAAGGCTGGCGTGCTCGATTCGGCCCGCTTCCGCTATTTCCTGGCCGAGGAGTTCGGCGTCTCGGTCGAGGACGTCACGGCCTTCGTGCTGGGAGGCCATGGCGACACCATGGTCCCGCTGGTGCGCTACTCGACGGTCGCCGGGATTCCGCTGCCCGACCTCGTGAAGATGGGCTGGACCAGCCAGGAGCGGCTGGACGCGATCGTCCAGCGGGTGCGCGACGGCGGCGCCGAGATCGTCGGCCTGCTCAAGACCGGCTCGGCGTTCTACGCGCCGGCGGCGGGCGCGATCGAGATGGCCGACGCCTATGTCGGCGACCAGAAGCGGGTGCTGCCCTGCGCCGCCTATCTGCAGGGCGAATACGGCGTCTCGGGCTACTATGTCGGCGTCCCGGTGGTGATCGGCGCGGGCGGCGTGGAGCGGATCGTCGAGATCGAGCTGAACGCCGACGAGCGGGCGGCGTTCGACAAGTCGGCCGCCGCGGTGCGCGAGCTTTGCGCGGCGGTGGAGCTGTAGCGCCGCCTCCGGCCTCGGCCTGACCACCAGCACCAACAAGCGGGACCGGGTATGAACATCCACGAATACCAGGCCAAGGCGCTGCTCAGGGAGCACGGCGTCAAGGTGCTGCGCGGCCAGGTCGCGTACACGCCGGACGAGGCGGAGACGGTAGCCCGCGAGCTCGGCGGCCCGGTCTGGGTGGTCAAGGCGCAGATCCACGCCGGCGGCCGCGGCAAGGGCGGCGGCGTCAAGCTCGCCCGCTCGGTCGAGGAGGTGCGCCAGCACGCCGACCGGATGCTCGGCATGACCCTGGTCACGCACCAGACCGGCGCGGCCGGCAAGCAGGTGCGCCGCGTGCTCGTCGAGGAAGGCTGCGACATCGCCCGCGAGCTCTATCTCGGCGTGGTGATCGACCGCACGACCGCGCGGGTGACCCTGATGGCCTCGGCCGAGGGCGGCGTCGAGATCGAGGAGGTCGCCGCGAGGAGCCCGGAGAAGATCCTCAGGGTCGGGATCGACCCGGCGATCGGCTTCCAGCCGTTCCACGGCCGCCAGATCGCGTTCGGCCTGGCTCTGGAGGGGCGGCAGGTCGGCCGGGCGGTCGCCTTCATGAGCGGCATCTACCAGGCCTACACCGAGTGCGACGCCAGCCTGATCGAGATCAACCCGCTGGTCGTGACGGGCGAGGGCGACCTGGTCGCCCTCGACGCCAAGATCAACTTCGACAGCAACGGCCTGTATCGCCAGCCCAAGATCATGGATCTGCGGGACCTCGACGAGGAGGACCCGCACGAGATCGAGGCCAGCCGCCACGAGCTGAACTACATCAAGCTCGACGGCAATATCGGCTGCATGGTGAACGGCGCCGGCCTGGCGATGGCGACCATGGACATCATCAAGCTGGCGGGCGGCGAGCCGGCCAACTTCCTCGACGTCGGCGGCGGCGCGACCAAGGAGCGGGTGACCGCGGCGTTCAAGCTGCTGCTGTCGGATCCCAAGGTCGAAGGCGTGCTGGTCAACATCTTCGGCGGCATCATGCGCTGCGACGTGATCGCCGAGGGCATCGTCGCCGCGGCCCGCGAGGTCAACATCGGCGTGCCGCTGGTGGTCCGGCTCGAAGGCACCAATGTCGAGATCGGCAAGCAGATCCTGCAGGAGTCCAAGCTGCCGATCACGGCCGCCGTCGATCTGGCGGACGCTGCCGAGAAGGTGGTGGCCGCGGTCGGGGGAGCGTCCTGATGTCGGTCCTGGTCGATCGCGACACCAAGGTCATCTGCCAGGGCTTCACCGGCGCCCAGGGCACCTTCCACTCGGAGCAGGCGATCGCCTACGGCACCCGCATGGTCGGCGGCGTGACCCCGGGCAAGGGCGGCACGACGCATCTCGGGCTGCCGGTGTTCAACACGGTGGCCGCGGCGGCCGGGGAGACCGGCGCCGACGCCTCGGTGATCTACGTGCCCGCCGCCTTCGCGGCCGATGCGATCCTCGAGGCGATCGATGCCGGGATCGCGCTGATCGTCTGCATCACCGAAGGCATTCCGGTGATCGACATGGTGCGGGTCAAGCGCGCTCTGGCCGGTTCGGGCTCGCGCCTGATCGGTCCCAACTGCCCGGGCGTCATCACGCCCGATGCCTGCAAGATCGGCATCATGCCCGGCCACATCCATCAGCGCGGCCGGATCGGGATCGTCTCGCGCTCCGGCACGTTGACCTACGAGGCGGTCGCGCAGACCAGCGCCGTCGGGCTCGGCCAGAGCACCTGCATCGGCATCGGCGGCGATCCGGTCAACGGCACGAGCTTCGTCGACTGCCTGGAGCTGTTTCTCGCCGATCCGGAGACCGAGGGCATCGTCATGATCGGCGAGATCGGCGGCACCGCCGAGGAGGAGGGCGCGGCGATGATCCGACAGTCGGGCACCGCGAAGCCGGTGGTCGGCTTCATCGCCGGGCGCACGGCGCCACCGGGCCGGCGCATGGGCCATGCCGGCGCGATCATCGCCGGCGGCAAGGGCGGTGCGGCCGACAAGATCGCCGCCATGCGCGCCGCGGGGATCGTCGTCGCCGAAAATCCGGCAGCGATCGGCCGGACGATGCTCGAGGCGATGGCAAAGGCGGAATCTTAACTTGGCTGCGTCGATTCTCCGCCGCCTGCGGGCGGCACTGGTACAGGACTTGCCCAGGGCCGCATAATACATAGATCGGAACCATGGCCAGGCGACGCGAATTCGAGCAGTCCTCGTTTCTCTACGGTGGCAACGGCGCCTTCATCGAGGATCTCTACGCCCGCTATCTGCGCGACCCCGCCGCGGTCGACGTCAGCTGGCGCAGCTACTTCGACGAGCTGGGCCCCGAGACCCGTAGTCTCTTCGAGCAGACGCGCGCCGCGCAGAAGCCGCGCCGCGACGGTAATGGCAGCCTCGCCCCGGCGCAACTCGGCGGCGCGGTCGTCGATCTGGGCAGCGAACGCTCGCGCCGCCTGATCATCGACCATCTGCGCGTCGTCATGCTGATCCGCGCCTTCCGGGTGCGCGGCCATCTGCTGGCGGAGCTCGATCCTCTGCGCCTGGCGCGCGACCAGCATCATCCCGAGCTCGATCCGGCGGCCTACGGTTTCAGCGAGGCCGACCTCGACCGCGAGTTCTTCCTGGACAACGTCCTCGGCCTCGAGAAGGCCAGCCTCCGGCAGATCGTCAAGATCCTGCGCCAGACCTACAGCGCCAGGATCGGCGTCGAGTTCATGCACATCCAGGATCCCGATCAGAAGAGCTGGATCCAGGTGCAGATGGAGGGCTCGCACAATCTGCTGCGGCCGAGCGCCGAGGCCAAGCGCGAGATCCTCGAGCAGCTCACCGCCGCCGAGGGCTTCGAGCGCTTCCTGCACGTCAAGTTTCCCGGCACCAAGCGGTTCGGCCTCGACGGCGGCGAGAGCACCGTGCCGGTGCTGGAAGCGATCATCCGCCGCTCGGCCGAGCTCGGCGTCGACGAGATCGTACTCGGCATGCCGCATCGCGGCCGGCTGAACGTCCTCGCCAACGTGATGGGCAAACCCTACACGGCGATCTTCTCCGAGTTCCAGGGCGGCTCGACCTCCGACGACGTCCTGGGGTCTGGCGACGTCAAGTACCACCTCGGCACCTCGACCGACCGCGAGCTGCCCGACGGCCGCAAGGTCCATCTCAGCCTGACCGCCAACCCGTCGCATCTCGAGGCGGTCAATCCGGTGGTGCTCGGCAAGGTGCGGGCCAAGCAGCGGCAGAAGGGCGACAGCGAGCGGTCGCGCGTGATGGGGCTGCTGCTGCACGGCGATGCCGCCTTCGCGGGCCAGGGCGTGGTCCAGGAAGGCCTCGAGATGTCGGAGCTGCGGGGTTTCCGCACCGGCGGCACGATCCATCTGATCGTCAACAACCAGATCGGCTTCACGACCAGCCCGGCCTATGCCCGCTCGTCGCCCTATCCGTCCGACGTGGCGCGCACCGTGCAGTCGCCGATCTTCCACGTCAACGGCGACGACCCCGAGGCCGTGGTGCTGGTCGGGCGGATGGCCGCCGAATTCCGGCAGCGCTTCAAGAAGGACGTCGTGATCGACCTGTGGTGCTATCGCCGGCACGGCCACAACGAGGCCGACGAGCCGAGCTTCACGCAGCCGCTGATGTATCGCACGATCGCGCAGCATCCGACGACGCGGCAGATCTACGCGCGCCAGTTGAGCGAGGAAGGCCTGCTCGCGGAAGGCGAGGCGCAGGGCACCTACGACGCGTTCCAGGAGCGCCTGGCGCAGGCGCACGAGGCGGCGGCCGGCTACAAGACCAACAAGGCGGACTGGCTGGAGGGCGCCTGGACCGGCTTGAGCCGGGCGCCGGACGCGTATGAGCGCGGCAGCACGGCGGTCCCGACCGAGACCCTCCGCGAGGTCGGGCTCGCCATGACCCGGATCCCCGACGGGCTGCACGTGCACCGCAAGCTCGCGCGGATCATCGGCCAGCGGCGTCAGGCGATCGAGGCCGGCGAGGGCATCGACTGGGCGACCGCCGAGCATCTGGCGTTCGGCACGCTGCTGCGCGAGGGCTTTCCGGTGCGCCTGAGCGGCGAGGACGTCGGCCGCGGCACCTTCTCGCAGCGCCACGCCGTGCTGTACGACCAGGAGAGCGAGGAGCGCTACGTCCCGCTCGAGCATCTGCGCGATGGCCAGCCGACCTTCGAGGTGGTCGACAGCCCGCTGTCCGAGGAGGGCGTGCTCGGCTTCGAGTACGGCTATTCGCTCGCCGACCCCAACTGCCTGGTCCTGTGGGAAGCGCAGTTCGGCGACTTCGCCAACGGCGCCCAGGTCTACTTCGACCAGTTCATCTGCGCCGGCGAGGCCAAGTGGCTGCGCATGTCGGGCCTCGTCTGCCTCCTGCCGCACGGCTATGAGGGCCAGGGTCCGGAGCACAGCTCGGCGCGGCTCGAGCGCTTCCTGCAGCTCTATGCCGACGACAACATCCAGGTGCTCTACCCGTCGACGCCGGCGTCGTTCTTCCACGCTCTGCGCCGGCAGATGCACCGCGACTTCCGCAAGCCGCTGATCGTGATGACGCCGAAGTCGCTGCTGCGCCACAAGGCGTGCACCTCGAGGCTGGCCGAGATGGGGCCGGGCAGCAGCTTCCACCGCGTCATGTACGAGCGGCCGCCTTCGCCGGACGACGCCAAGGTCACCCGCCTCGTGCTGTGCTCGGGCAAGGTCTACTACGATCTGGCGCAGCGCCGCAGCGAGCTGGGGCTGGACCACAGCGTGGCCCTGCTGCGGCTCGAGCAGATCGCGCCGTTCCCGCACGAGGCGCTGGCCGGCGAGCTCGGGCGCTTCGCGAGCTCGATCGAGCTGGTCTGGTGCCAGGAGGAGCCGAGGAACATGGGCGCCTGGAGCTTCGTCGCGCCGCGCATCGAGGCGGTGCTCGAACGGCTCGGCATGGCCCAGACGCGTCCCTTTTACGCCGGTCGCGCCGCGGCCGCGTCGCCGGCCACCGGCTCGCATCAGCAGCATCTGCGCGAGCAGAACAGCCTCGTCGACCTTGCCCTGCTGGGCGATCGGGCAGAGGGGAGACGGGCCGTGACGGCGGGGGCGGCATAGGCCGGCGAGAGGAGGACCATGGGCGTCGAGATTCGGGTGCCGAGCCTGGGCGAGTCGGTGACGGAGGCGACGGTCGCCAAATGGTTCAAGCAGATCGGCGACAAGGTCACCGAGGACGAGCCGATCGTCGAGCTGGAAACCGACAAGGTGACGCTCGAGTTCAACGCGCCGGCCAGCGGCACGCTGGCGGAGATCCTCGTCGAGGAAGGCGGCGACGTCGAGGTCGGCGCCCTGCTCGGCTCGATCGACCAGGATGGCGCCGCGACGGCGGATGGGTCGGGCAAGGAGGCGGCCGAGCGAGCTGACGGCGCGCTGTCGCCGGCGGTGCGCAGGCTGATCGACGAGCACGGCCTCGATCCGGCGTCGATCACGCCGACCGGGCCGAAGGGCAACATCACCAAGGGCGACGTGCTGGCGGCGATCGAAGCCGGTGCGCCGACGGGGCGTCCCGAGGCGGTGCCGGCCCAGGCGCAAGCCGAACCGGAGGCGGCCGAGGAGGTCGAAGAGGTGGCCGAGGCCACGGCGCCGGCACCTCCGGAGCCGGTGGCGGTGGCGAAACCTGCGGTCAGGCCCGTGCCGGCGAAGCCTGCCGAGGGCGAGGCCTCCGCGCCGGAGCCGCCGGCGCCGGCCCAGACCAGGCCTGCGGCGCCGCCGGTGCCGCCGGACGAGGCGCGCCCCGAGCGGGTCAAGATGACCCGCCTGCGGCGGCGGATCGCCGAGCGCCTCAAGGAGGCGCAGAACACCGCCGCGATCCTCACCACCTACAACGAAGCCGACATGAGCGCGGTCATCGACCTGCGCACGCGCTATCGCGACAGCTTCCAGCAGAAGCACGGCGTGCGGCTCGGCTTCATGTCGTTCTTCGTCAAGGCCTCGGTCAACGCGCTGCAGGCCTATCCGGTCGTCAATGCCGAGATCGATGGCGACGAGATCGTCTACCACCGCCGCTACGACATCGGCGTCGCCGTGAGCACGCCCAGCGGCCTGGTGGTGCCGGTCGTCCGCGATGCCGACCGCCGCAGCTTCGCCGACCTCGAGCAGGCGATCAGCGCGCTCGGCGCGCGGGCGCGCGACGGCCAGCTCGCGATCGACGAGCTGATGGGCGGCACCTTCTCGATCTCGAACGGCGGCATCTATGGCTCGTTGATGAGCTCGCCGATTCTCAATCCGCCGCAGGTCGGCATCCTGGGCATGCACAAGATCCAGGAGCGGCCGGTCGCGGTCGACGGCGAGATCATGATCCGGCCGATGATGTACCTTGCGCTGAGCTACGATCACCGGATCGTCGACGGTCGCGAGGCCGTGAGCTTTCTGGTGCGGGTCAAGGAGTGCATCGAGGATCCGCAGAGGCTGTTGCTCGACCTCTAGGATCACGAAGACAGCGGCGGCCGCTCGGTGGCCGCCGGACCAGCCGAATGGCGAGAGGGAGGATGACCGAGGATACCTTCGACGTGGCCGTGATCGGCGGCGGGCCCGGCGGTTACGTGGCGGCGATCCGCGCGGCCCAGCTCGGCATGAAGGTCGCCTGCATCGAGAAGCGCGACACGCTCGGCGGCACCTGCCTCAATGTCGGCTGCATCCCGTCCAAGGCGCTGCTGCACGCCTCGGAGCTCTATGCCGAGGCGCGCAACGGCATGAACGCCTTCGGCATCAGGCTCGGCCCGGTCGAGCTCGACCTCCCCGGCATGCAGGAGCACAAGTCGAAGGTGGTCAAGGAGCTGACCCAGGGGATCGAGTTCCTGTTCCGCAAGAACAAGGTGACCTCGATCAAGGGGCTCGGCCGGCTCGACGGCCAGGGCCGCATCCAGGTCGAGCTGAGCGGCGGCGGCGGCCGCGAGATCGCCGCCAGGAACATCATCATCGCGACCGGCTCGGAGGTCGCCCGGCTGCCCGGCGTCGAGATCGACGAGCGAAGGATCGTGTCCTCGACCGGCGCGCTCGAGCTGTCCGCCGTGCCGACCCATCTGGTGGTCGTCGGCGCCGGCTATATCGGCCTCGAGCTCGGCACCGTGTGGCACCGGCTCGGCGCCAAGGTCACCGTCGTCGAGTATCTCGACCGGATCACGCCCGGCATGGACCTCGAGGTATCGCGCCAGTTCCAGCGCCTGCTGTCGCGCCAGGGGCTGGGCTTCAAGCTCGGCACCAAGGTGACCGACGTCGACGGCAGCGGCGACCGGCTGGTCATCACCACCGAGGCGAGGGAGGGCGGTGCGCAGGAGAAGATGAAGGCGGACGTCGCGCTCGTGGCAATCGGGCGGCGGCCCTACACGGCCGATCTCGGACTCGAGAGCGTCGGCGTGACGACCGACAACCACGGCCGGATCGAGGTCGGCGCCGACTTCGCGACCCGCGCCCGCGGCGTGTTCGCGATCGGCGACGTGATCAAGGGCCCGATGCTGGCGCACAAGGCCGAGGACGAGGGCGTCTGCGTCGCCGAGCACATCGCCGGCGGCAAGCCGCATATCGACTACGACGCGATTCCGGCGGTGATCTACACCGCGCCCGAGGTCGCGTCGGTCGGCAGGACCGAGGACGGTCTGAAGGAGGCGGGCGTCGCCTACAAGGCCGGCAAGTTCCCGTTCTCGGCGAACGCGCGGGCGCGCTGCACCGGCCAGACCGACGGCTTCGTGAAGGTGCTGGCCGATGCGGCGACCGACCGCCTGCTCGGCGTGCACATCATCGGCGCGGAGGCCGGCACGATGATCGCCGAGGCGGCGCTGGCGATGGAGTTCGGCGCCTCGTCGGAGGACCTCGCGCGCACCTGCCATCCGCATCCGACGCTCGAGGAAGCGGTCAAGGAAGCGGCGCTCGCGGCGCACGGATCTCCCATTCACATTTGATGGCGCGACGCCCGGTCTTGGCGCAGCGGGAGCAGATGTCATGCAGCGACCCCCACACGACGGCCTGTGCCGCGCGACGAGCGTGGCCTTCCTTCTGGCCCTGTCCATGGCGGCTGGCGGTGAAGCGCAGGCGCAGGTCGCCGAGGCCGAGCTGATCGGTGCCGACGGCGCCACCATCGGTACGGTCACCCTGACCGAGATGGCGCGCGGCGTTCACGTCGCCGCCACGGCATCCGGCCTGCCACCGGGCGTGCACGCCTTCCACATCCATGCGGTCGGCATCTGCGAGCCGCCGTTCACCTCGTCCGGCGGCCACTTCAATCCGACCGAGGAGCAGCACGGCTGGAACAACCCGCATGGCCACCACGCGGGCGATCTGCCGAACGTCCATGTAGGGGACGACGGGCTGCTGGCCATCGAGTACTTCACGGATGCCGTCACCCTCGGCGAAGGCAATACCAGCCTTTTCGACGCCGATGGCTCGGCCCTCGTGATTCATCAGGGGGTGGACGACTACCGGACCGATCCGACGGGCAATGCCGGCGACCGCATCGCCTGCGCCGTGATCACGCCCGGTCGATAGCGCGTCCCGGGGCCACGCCCGCGAGCCAGGGTGCCCTAAGGGTCCTCCGCGTCGTGGGCATGGCCGATCGCGGTGCGCAGAGCGCGGTCCAGCCTGCCCGGGTTCAGGATGACCTTCTGGGCATGGACCGCCTCGACGGCGGCGAGCGGCACGACGAAGTGGCCGGCGTTCTCGACGTAGATGACCAGCTCGGCCCGCCCCTCCGGCGCGACTTCACGGACCGCGCCGAAGGCCAGCTCGCCGTCGGACAGGAACGTCTGGTAGCCAACCTCGATCGTTTCTGGCATGCACGCGTCCTCCGCGGCCCACGCCTTTCGGGCCGGGCCTCAGGCTTCCAGTCGGGCTTCCAGCGTGATCGGCGCGTTCAGCACCTTGGAGACCGGGCAGCCCGACTTGGCGCGGTTCGCAGCCGCTTCGAAGGCCTGCCGGTCGGCGCGCGGCACGCGCGCGCTGAGGTCCAGATGCACGGCGGTGATCGTGAAGCCGGCTTCGGTCTTCTCGATCGTGACGGTCGCCTTCGTGCTGATGCGCTCGGGCGTCAGGCCGGCCTGTGCGAGCTCATTGGACAGCGCCATCGCGAAGCAGCCGGCATGCGCCGCCGCGATCAGCTCCTCGGGATTGGTCCCCTTGCCCTGCTCGAAGCGCGTCGTGAACGAATACTGGCTGTCGGACAGCACGCCGCTGTCGGTCGAGATGCTGCCCTTGCCGTCTCTGAGGCCGCCCTGCCAGACGGCCGATGCGCTGCGTTTCATGCTGGAACCTCCTGCTTCAATGGGTTGCGCGCCGCTGGCGATGGCGGCACCGGGCGCAGGAGAACAGGGCTACGAAGCCTGCGCCTCCTCCTTGTGCTGCGCCACGACGGTCTCCGCCAGCCGGTCGGGGACCGGGCTCAGGTGATCGAAGCGCGAGTCGAAGAAGCCGACGCCCTGGGTCAGCGAGCGCAGCGTGACGATCAGGTCGTGGATCTCGGCCTGCGGGATGTGCACCGCGATCCGATCCCAGCCTCGCCACCCTTCCTTGGCGTCGTAGCCGAGGATCTGTCCGCGCTTCTGGCTGATCAGCTGCAGCACCTTTGAGGTGTACTCGCTAGGCACCGAGATGTCGACCGCGAGAATCGGCTCGAGCAGCACCGGCTCGCATTTCGGCAGCCCCTCGCGCAGGGCCAGCGCCGTGGCCATCTTGAAGGCGATCTCGGAGCTGTCGACGCTGTGGAATTGGCCGTCGAACAGCCTGACGCTGACGTCGACCACCGGGAAGCCGAGCGGGCCGCGGCGGAGATATTCCCGGGCGCCCGCCTCGACCGCGGGGATGTATTGGCGCGGCACGGCGCCGCCGACGATGTTGTCGATGAACTCGAAGCCCTCGCCGCGCGCCCGCGGCTTGATCTCCAGCTTGACGTCGCCGAACTGGCCGTGCCCGCCGCTCTGCTTCTTGTGGCGGCCGTGGCTCTGCGTCGTCTTGCGGATCGTCTCGCGATAGGCGGTCTGCGGCGGCCGGCCCTCCACGCCGATGTGATACTTCGAGCGCAGCCGTTCGAGCGCGACGCGCAGGTGCATCTCGCCCTGGCCCCACAGGACGCTCTGCTGCAGCTCCGGATTCTGTTCGAAGCGCAGGCTGGGGTCCTCGTCGATCAGCTTGGCGATGGCTCCCGAGAGCTTGACCTCGTCGTTGCGGTTCTCGGCGCTGACCGCGAAGGCGTACATCGGCGCCGGGGTCTCGGGGTTGATCAGCTCGGCCGCCGCCGCGACGCCGTTGGTCAGCGCCTGGCCCGTCCTGGCGTCCTCCAGCCGGCCGAGCCCGACGATCTCGCCGGCCGACGCGCTGCCGACGTTCTGGTGCTGGCCGCCGAACATCCGGTACACGCCGCCGACCCGCATGCCGTCCAGGGTCATGCCGTCCTTGACCTCGCCGGCCCAGACGCGCGCCAGCGACAGCTTGCCGGCATGCGGCAGGTGGTAGGTCTTGAGGACCTGCACGAGCGTGCCGCCGCTCGCGTCGACGCCGAGACGGGCCGCCGTCATCGACGCCGGCGGGGTCTCCCTGAGCAGCGCCTCGAGCAGCCGCCGCACGCCCTTGTCCTGCTCCGCGACCCCCATGAACACCGGCACGACCTGGTCGGCGCCCAGCGTCTTCTGCAGATGGCGCAGGATGTCGTCGGCCGCCGGCTCCTGCTCCTCGAGCAGCATCTCCATCAGGTCGTCGTCGAAGTCGGCGAGCGTCTCGAGCATCTCGGTGCGCGCCGCCTGCTCGCGCTCGCGATACTCGGCGGGCAGGGCGATCTCGGCCGACGGCGCGCCCTGGTTGTAGCTGTAGGCCTTCTCGGTCACGAGGTCGATGTAGCCGATCAGATCCTCGCCGCGGCCGATCGCATACTGGTGCGGTATGACCGGCCTCTCGGACAGGGCCCGCAGGCTGTCGAGCAGGTCGCGGTAGCGGACCTCGGAGCGGTCCATCTTGTTGATGAAGATCAAATGCGGGATGGCGCGCGCGTCGAGCAGCCGCAGCAGGGGCGAGATCGTGATCATGCGCTCGAGCGAGGGCTCCACGACGACCACGGCGGCGTCGACGCCGCACAGGGCGCCGCGCGCTTCCTGCGCGAACTCGATCGAGCCGGGACAGTCGAGGAACGTCAGGATGCCGCCGTCCTGCTCGATCGTCGCGGCGTTGACCTCGACGCTCATGCCCCGCTCGCGGGCCTCGGGCGAGGAATCGCCGACCAGGTTGCCCTCGCCGATCTTGCCCTTGCGGCCAATGGCGCCGCTCACGAACAGCAGGCTCTCGAGCAAGGTGGTCTTGCCGCTGCCGTTGCTGCCGACCAGTGCGACATTCCGAACGGATTCGCCTCCTGCCATGGCTGGCTCTCCCCGATCCTGTCTGCGGCGATCCTCGCGCGCCGTGCCGATGCGCCTCGACCTCCGTCACGAGACTGCCAATGTCGGCCAAGCCGCCGGTCGATGGCAACCCAAAATGCGAGCCGCAAGGCGCGCCGGCGGCAACGCCGGGCCGCATGCCGGCGGCAGCTTTGACGGCTATGCCTGGGCCTGCTCGAGCGCCTGCTCGGCCTCGAGCCAGCGCGCCTCGGCGACGGCGATCGCGGCCTCGAGCTCGGCATTCCGCTTGGCCAGGGCCTCGAGCTCGGCGCCCGGCAGCCGGTAGGTCTCGGCATTGGCGAGCCGCGCGGTCAGCGCGCTGCGATCCCGGGTCAGCTGCTCGAACTCGCGCTCGGCCTGCCTCGCCGCCTGGCGCAGCGGCGCGAGGCGCTGGCGCTGCTCGGCACCTCGTTGCCGCTCGCCGCGCCTGCCGTCGCCGTTGCCGCGGCCGCCCAGCAGGTCGCGGCGGTAACCGTCGATGTCGCCTTCGAACGGCTGCACCCGGCCGTCCGCGACCAGCCACAGGCGGTCGGCGGTAAGCTCGATCAGGTGCCGATCGTGGCTGATCAGGATCACCGCGCCCGCGAAATCGTTGATCGCGTCGATCAGGGCGTCGCGCGAATCGACGTCGAGGTGGTTGGTCGGCTCGTCGAGGATCAGGATCTGCGGTGCCAGCGCGCTCATGAGCGCGAAGGTCAGCCGCGCCTTCTCGCCGCCGGACAGCAGGGCCGCGGGCAGATCGGCCTTCTCCTGGCTGAAGCCGAAGCCGCCGAGGCGGGTGCGCAGCCGCTCCTCGCGCTCGTCGGGCAGCCGCCGCGCCAAGTGCTGCACCGCGCTCTGCCCGGGCACGAGCTCCTCGATCTGGTGCTGCGCGAAATAGCCGACCCGCAACTTGGGCGCGCAGACCAGCTCGCCGCCCATCGGCGCCAGCGTGCCGGCGAGCAGCTTCGCGAAGGTCGACTTGCCGTTGCCGTTGGCGCCGAGCAGGGCGATCCGGTCGTCCGGGTCGATCCGCAGATCCAGCCGGTCGAGCACGACCCGATCGCCGTAGCCCGCCTTGACCCGATCCATGGTGATCAGCGGCGGCGCCGGAATCTTGGCCGCCGGAAACCGCAGCACGACGTCGGGCGCGCGCGGCGCCGCCGGCAGCGTCGCCAGCTTCTCGATCGCCTTCAGCCGGCTCTGCGCCTGGCGGGCCTTGCTCGCCTTGTAGCGAAAACGGTCGACGAACGCCTGCATGTGCCGCCGCTTGGCCTCGACCTTCGTCCGCTCCTTGGCCTGCAGAGCCAGCTGCTCGTTGCGGACGCGCACGAAATCCTCGTAGCCGCCGGCGTAGCTCGTGAGCCTCAGCTGGTCGAGATGGACGATCCGCTGCGGCACCCGGTTCAACAGGTTGCGATCGTGGCTGACCAGCAGCAGGGTGTGGCGGTAGCGGCACAGATAGTCCTCGAGCCACATGCTGGCCTCGAGATCGAGGTGGTTGGTCGGCTCGTCGAGCAGCAGCAGGTCGGGCTCGGCGAACAGCACCGCCGCAAGCGCCACGCGCATCCGCCAGCCGCCGGAGAAGCTCGCGAGCGGGCGCATCTGCGCCGCCTCGTCGAAACCGAGGCCGCTCAGGATCGCCGCGGCGCGCGCCGGAGCGGCATGCGCGCCGATGTCGGCGAGCCGGGTCTGCACCTCGGCGATGCCGGCCGGATCGCGGGTGCGCTCGGCCTCTGCGAGCAGCCGCTCGCGCTCGCGGTCGGCCGCCAGCACGACCTCGCGCGGGGTCGCGTCGCCGCCCGGCGCCTCCTGCGCCACCCAGCCGATGCTCGCCCCCTTGCGCAGGCGCAGCGTGCCGGCGTCGGGCTGAGTCTCGCCGCGGATCAGGCGCAGGAGCGAGGTCTTGCCGCTGCCATTGCGGCCGACCAGGCCGACCCGCTGGCCGGCGGGCACGTGCATCGTCGCGCTCTCCAGCAGGAGGCGACCGCCGACGCGAAGCGTGACGTCGTTCAGATGCAGCATGGCGCCGGGGGCATAGCATGGAAGGCGCCTTTGCCCAACCTCTCCACGCCCTCCGGCATACCGGCCCCACCGGGCGTCCGAGAATGAGTGGACCCGGGGCCTCGACCGGCCCATGTTCATGAAATGGCGGGTCGCGGCGCTCTCGTGACCGGCGGCCGGATCGGCGTCGAGCCATGGCGACGCGGCCCTTGGACCAGCGGTTCGGGAGGACGAACATGGCGACGAGAGAGCATATCCGGCATCCCCTCGAGTGGAGCGCGGACCAGCTTGCCTCGGCCAACATGGCGGTCGGTCGCGCGAGCCACTCGCTGCACTCGCCGGCGGGCGCGCTGCCGGCGGTCCGGAGGATCGAGGTCGCCGACCTCACCGATGCCCTGGCCAGCGGCCTGCGCGACTTCGGCGCCTACCGGACCGACGTCATCTTCCTCTGTATCATCTATCCGCTCGCCG
>DASUGG010000353.1:0-3103 GCA_036274135.1 Geminicoccaceae bacterium | reverse complement strand
TCGACGGTCGGGTCGGCCCAGATCTCGAGCCGGGTGCGGTCCGGCCCGATGCCCGCGAGGCTGAGCGCGGCGGCGACGTTGACATTGGCCGGAAAGCCGCGCGCCCCCTCGCGGGCGCTGCCCTCGAACACCTTGCGCGGCCCGCGCAGGCCGTCGAGCCGGATGTCGTTCTGTTCGAGATAGGGGGCGCCGGCGAGGCCGCGCGGCGGCTTGCGGGTCACCATGGTGATCGAACGGACCGTACCCTCCGCCGCGGCGCGCACCGCATCGAGGCCGAGCAGCGCTCCGGTCGGCACGATGATCCGGGCGCCGGTGCGCTCGGCCCGCGCGATCAGATCGTCATGCTCGAGCAGCTGGCCGACGCTCGCCGGCATGAAGATCAAGCCGGCATCGATCGTCGGCACCGCGACCTTGCGGAACACGGCGGCCGGTGCGCACTCGACCACGATGTCGGCATGCTCGCACAGCTCGGCCAGTGGCAGCACGGGCACGGGCCGCGCCAGGGCCATGCGCCGCCGCGCCGCGTCTGCATCGTGGGCGCTCAGCGCGACGAGGCGCAGGCCCGCGATTCCGCGGTCCAGGCGCGCCGCGACGACGCCGCCGATCGCGCCGAAGCCGGCGATCGCAACGCGAAGCTCGGATACGCCCTTTACGGATGTCATGCTGACCGGACCCGACGGCTGCAGGATGCTCGACGCTGTGCTACTAAGCTACGGGAGCGCCCCCGATCGTGACAACCCGGATCGTGGTGCAAACAATGCGTCGGGCGCGCTCGCGCGAACCCGAGGAGGATCCCCGGCACGGCGATGCATGACGTTCTGCGGCCCCTGCTGCGCAACCATGCAGCCCTGTTCGGCATCGCCGTGATCGTTCTGATGACGTTCGCCGCCTTGCTGGCGCCGGAGCTCGCGCCCTATTCGCCGGACGAGCAGTTCTTCGACGGGCTGACGCTCGAGGGCGCGCCGCTGCCGCCGAACACGCGCTTTTGGCTCGGCACCGACCTGCTCGGCCGGGATCTGCTCTCGCGCCTGATCTTCGGCGCCCGCACGTCGCTGATCATCGGCATCGTCGCGAACGGCGTCGCGGTCCTGGTGGGCACGCTGTTCGGCGTCGTCGCGGGCTATCTCGGCGGCTGGATCGGCGCCGCGATCATGCGCTTCACCGACCTGATGATGGCCTTTCCGGCGCTGCTGCTGGCGATCGCGCTGGCCGCGATCTTCAGCCCGTCCTTGTGGATCGTGGCGCTGGTGATCGCGATGGTGAACTGGGTCCAGGTCGCGCGTGTGGTCTATACCCAGACGCGCGGGCTGGTGGAACGCGACTTCATCGAGGCTTCGCGGGCGCTCGGCGCCAGCCCGCCGCGCATCCTGGCGCGCCATGTGCTGCCGCATCTGCTGCCGACCATGCTGGTCTGGGGCACGCTCGGGATCGCCACGACGGTGCTGCTCGAGGCGACCCTCTCGTTCCTCGGCGTCGGCGTGCGACCGCCGACGCCGTCCTGGGGCAACATCATCTTCGAGAACCAGACCTACTTCGCGACCGCGCCCTGGCTCGTGTTCTTCCCCGGCGCCGCGATCCTGCTGCTCGCCCTGTCGTTCAATCTGGTCGGCGACGCGCTGCACGATGCGCTCGATCCGACCCAGCGCGGACGGACCTGAGGTGCTGCTCTACATCGCCAAGCGGCTCGGCCAGGCGGTTTTCATCCTGATCGGCATCACGCTGGTGACCTACGTGCTGCTGTACCTGCTGCCGGCCGACCCGGTGCGCCAGATCGCCGGCCGCAGCGCCACCGCCGAGACCGTCGAGAGCATCCGCCGCCAGCTGGGCCTCGATCTGCCGCTCTGGCAGCAGTATCTGCGCTATCTCGGCAACCTTCTGCACGGCGATCTCGGCCGCTCCTACATCCAGAAGACCGAGGTCAGCGCGCTGATCCTCTCGCGCCTGCCGGCGACCCTGCAGCTGCTCGTGGGCGCCATCCTGGTCGAGCTGCTGATCGGGCTTTCGGCCGGCATCTTCGCGGCGACCCGGCGCGGCCGTACGAGTGATCGCGTCGTCATGGTGCTCTCCTTCGCCGCCGTCTCGGCGCCGCAGTTCGTCGTCGGCATCCTCCTTCTGTACGTGTTCTCGGTGCGGCTCGGCTGGTTCCCGATCGGCGGCTACGGCAGCTTCTCGCATCTCGTGCTGCCGGCGGTGACCTTGGGCATCCTCGGCGGCGGCTGGTACTCGCGCATGTCGCGCTCGAGCATGATCGAGGTGTTGGGGCAGGACTACATCCAGACCGCGCGCGCCAAGGGGGCCCGGGAGCGCCGCGTCGTCTTCGTGCATGCGCTGCGCAACGCCGCGCTGCCCGTGATCGCGATGGTCGGGCTGGATATCGGCATCTTCATGAGCGGCGCCGTCGTCGTGGAGTCGGTCTTCGGCTGGCCCGGCATCGGTCAGCTCGCCTGGCAGGCGATCCAGCGCGTCGACATCCCGATCATCATCGGCGTGACGCTGGTGGCGGCGTGCGCGATCGTGCTCGGCAACCTCCTCGCCGACCTCGCCGCCCCCTTTATCGACCCCCGCATCAAGCTGCGCTGAAGCTGTTGCGACAGCGGACGCCGCCGCGTTCCTGAACTTTGGCGACCTTTTTGCATACGCGCTCGCCAAGCGCCTCGGTCTGCCCCTGCTGTTCAAGGGCGATGATTTCGCCCGTACCGACGTGCAGCGGGTGCCGGCCTGAGCCGGCGCGCAGCTGATCGACGCGCCGGCCGAACTGCGCTAGCCTTGCCGGCAACCAAGACCAAGAAGCTGGAGGACCGTTTGATGTACCGGCAACTGCTCCTCGCAGGCAGCGCGCTCCTGCTCGCCACGGCGCCCGGGCTGGCCCAGGACTCCATCGAAAGCGCCAAGCAGGGGGGCTCGATGATCGTCACCTACAAGGACGACGTCTCGACGCTCGCTCCGGCGATCGGCTACGACTGGCAGAACTGGTCGATGATCAAGAGCCTGTTTGACGGCCTGATGGACTATGTCCCGGGCACCACGGAGCTGGTCCCCGACCTCGCCGAGAGCTACGAGATCTCCGACGACGGCCTGACCTACACCTTCAAGCTGCGCCAGG
>DASUGG010000352.1:0-9166 GCA_036274135.1 Geminicoccaceae bacterium | reverse complement strand
GCAGCAGACGACCCTGCTGATCGACACCTATGACACCGAGGAGGGCGCCCGCAAGGTCGCCCGCCTGGCGCCGAAGCTGAAGGAGATCGGCGTCACGGTGCGCGGCGTGCGCCTCGACAGCGGCGATCTGGCCGCGCATGCCAGGCAGGTGCGCGCCATCCTCGACGCGGCCGGGCTGCGCGACGTCACGATCTTCGCGAGCGGCGGCCTCGACGAGCAGCAGCTGCTGCGCCACGTCGCCGAGGGCGTGCCGATCGACGGCTACGGCATCGGCACGAGCCTTACGACCTCGCAGGACGCGCCGGCGCTCGATAGCGCCTACAAGCTGCAGGAGTACGCCGGCGTGCCGAAGCGCAAGCGCTCCGAGGGCAAGGCGACCTGGCCCGGCCGCAAGCAGGTCTGGCGCCGCTACGACGACGGACAGGCGGCCGGCGACGTGCTCACCCTCGAGGACGACCGGCAGCCGGCCGAGGCGGGCCTCGCGCCGCTGATCGAGCCGGTCATGCGCGCCGGCCGGCGGGTAGGCCCGCTGCCGGGCCTGGCGCAGGCGCGAGAGCGCGCCGCCGCCGGGCTGCGCCGCCTGCCCCAGGCGCTGCGCGCGCTCCAAGCCGATGCGGCCTATCCGGTCGAGGTGTCGCAGGCGCTGCGCGCGCTGGCTCGCAAGGTCGACGAGAGCGCGTGAGCTGGAGAGAAGACAGTCCGCCTTGAGCCCAAAAGTTGCGCAAAGGGTTGCGCAACGGCGCCTGCCGGGCGAGCATGCCGGTCGATGGCGGAGCCGCAATTGGAATCAGCGCGAGCGCCGGATTCTGCGGATGCTGGCGCCGCCCGGTGGCAGGTCGAGGGCGACCCGACGCCGGGCGCAGTCCGGGTCCGCCTTGCCGGCAGCTGGCGGTTGCTGGACCGGCTGCCCGCCGCGAACTCGGTCTACGATGAGGTCGCGGCGCGAGGCGGCTCCGGCCCGGTGGTGCTCGACGGCGCCGAGCTGTCCAGCTGGGACAGCGGCCTCCTGACCTTTCTGATCAAGCTGCGGCAGCTGATCGCCGAGGCGCAGCGGGAAGCCGACTGCTCGGGACTGCCGCAGGGCGTCCAGCGGTTGCTGCGACTGGCGTCCGCCGTGCCCCAGCGTGCCGGCGCTGCACGCGGCATGGCCGTCGATTCCTGGCTGGCGCGGATCGGCAAGGCGACCCTGGTCTGGACGCATGCCAGCGTCGACGTGATCCGCTTCCTCGGCGAAGCCACCTTGGCGTTCGGCCGCATGCTGCGTGGCCGGGCGCGGTTCCGCCATACCGATCTCTTCATGGTCATGCAGGAGGTCGGCGTCCAGGCGTTGCCGATCATCAGTCTGATCAGCTTCCTGGTCGGCGTCATCCTCGCCTTCATGGGCGCGATCCAGCTGACCCAGTTCGGCGCCCAGATCTTCGTCGCCAACCTCGTGGGCATCGGCATGGCGCGGGAGATGGCGGCGATGATGGTCGGGATCATCCTGGCGGGCCGCACGGGCGCCGCCTTCGCCGCGCAGCTCGGCACGATGCAGGTCAACGAGGAGATCGACGCGCTCTCGACGCTGGGCTTCCCGCCGATCGAGTTCCTGGTGCTGCCCCGCATGCTGGCGCTGATCCTCATGACGCCGCTCTTGTGCCTGTACGCCAATCTCATGGGCATCCTCGGCGGCGCGCTGATCGGCGTCACGGTGCTCGACCTGCCGCCGGTCACCTATCTGCAGCAGACCCAGGGCGCGATCCGCCTGACCGACTTCGCCGGCGGCCTGATCAAGAGCGCCGTCTACGGCGCGGTGGTCGCGATCGTCGGCTGCCTGCGCGGTCTGCAATGCGGCCGCAGCTCGGCGGCGGTCGGCGTCGCGACCACGTCGGCCGTGGTCACCAGCATCGTGTTCATCATTGTCTCCATGGCGATCTTGACGGTGGTCTACAATGTGCTCGGTATCTGAGGGCGCGGCGGATCGATCCCCCTAAGCGAGGCGGACCGCGCGGACAGCGGAGCGATCATGAGCAAGCAGGCGAGCCCGACCCTGATCGGCGCCTTCGTGGTCGGCGCGATCGCGCTCGTGGTGATCGGCCTGCTGGTGTTCGGCGGCGGCCGCTTCTTCGCCGACCGGGTGACCTGGGTGAGCTATTTCCCGGGCTCGGTGAAGGGCCTGCGGGTCGGCGCGCCGGTCAACTTCCGCGGCGTGCGAATCGGCGAGGTCACCGGAATCCAGGTGCTGTACGATGCGAGGGACGGCAGCATGCTGATCCCCGTGGTGATGGAGGTGGTCGCCGGCCAGGTCACGGTGATCGACCAGGACCGCACGCGGCAGCGCGAGGGGGCCGACGTCGAGGGGCTGATCGCGCGCGGCCTGAGGGCGCAGTTGCAGACCGACAGTCTGGTCACCGGCCTGCTCTCCGTCGACCTCGACTTCTATCCCGATACGCCCGAGCAGCAGATCAGGATCGAAAGCGCCGAGCTGCGGAACTATCCGGTGGTGCCGGCGATCCCGTCGCGCATGGCCGAGCTGGAGCAGTCGCTCGATGCCGTCATGCGGGAGGTCCCGGGGCTGCTCAGGGATGTGCGCGGGCTGCTCGCGGAGGTGACCTCCGGCAACACCGCGGCGAATGTCGACCGGATCCTGGCGGACGTCGCGCATTTCACCGACAGCCTCGACCGGGCGACGCCGGCCATCGAGCGTATGGTCGAGCAGACCGAGCAGAGCGTCGCGGCGATACAGCACGTCGCGCAGAGCGCCGATGGAATCCTGACCGGCAACCAGGCGGCGATCAACGGCGCGCTCGGCGAATTGCAGGGCACCGTCGCCGCGGTCAGGCGCATGGCCGATCAGGTCAACAACATGGTCGCGGAGAACCGGCAAGGCCTGCGCGACTTCACCGAAAACGGGCTGTACGAGATCACCGGGCTGGCCCAGGACGCGCAGCGCATGGTCGACCAGATCACCCGGCTGAGCGAGCAGCTCGAACGCGACCCCGCGCGCTTCTTCTTCGGTGATCGCGGCCAGGGTGTGAGGGCGCAATGACAGCTTCGCGCGATGTGGACATGCGCCGTACGCGGCGCGCCATGCTGCGGGCCGGCCTCGGCGCTGGCCTGCTCGCGAGCCTGGCGGCCTGTCAGCTGCCGGGGTCCCGGCCGCCGCCGCGCGAGTTTCGCCTCACCCCCAAGACCACCTTCGACGAGCTGCCGCGCGTCGCCTGGTCCCTGGTGATCGCACGCCCCGAGACAAGCCCGGCCATCGACACCACGCGCATCGCCGTCGTGCGCACCGGCGTCGAGATCGAATACTATGCCGATGCGCGTTGGGTCGACCGGCCATCGGCGATGCTGCAGCCGATCCTGGTGCAGTCCTTTCGCAACTCCGGCGCGATAGCGGTGGTGGGCGGCGACCGTGCCCCGTTTCGTCCCGACTTCGTGCTCAATACCGAGATCGTCACGTTCTACGCCCTGCATGCCGAAGGGTCGCAGCCTCAGGCACGCGTCGACATCGCCAGCACGCTGATCCAGATGCCGCGCCGCAACGTCGTCGGCAGCACCGAGATCGGCCGCACCGTCCCGGCGGCGGGAGGCGACCTGAACGCCGTCACGGCAGCCTTCGACGACGCGCTGGGCAAGGTGATCAAGCGGATTGTCGAGTGGACGCTGACCACCGGCCAGCAGGCCTACACCAGCTGAGCGCAGCCTCCTCGTCCGGTTTCGATCTCTTCACGGGGCCGCCGGGTCGAGCGGGCCCGCGGCGGTGCCGGCATCGTGCTCGAGCGGCCGCACGCCGACAGCCGACGGCGGACGGCATTGCGCGCTCGCCCGTTGCGCGAAAGCGGTCGAGCCCCGATCTAGGCGCTGATCGATGGCTTCGATCGATCCTGACGGCGGTGCGGGCATGATGAGAACGGTGCGAACGGTCGACGAGCTGCGCCAGGCGCTGCGGACGATCCGGACACGGGGTTCGCGCGTCGCCCTGGTGCCAACCATGGGCGCCCTGCACGAGGGCCACATGTCCCTGATCCGGGCCGCCCGGCAGCACGCCGACACGGTCTGCGTCACGATCTTCGTCAACCCCAAGCAATTCGGCCCGAACGAGGACTTCGCCGCCTATCCACGCCAGATGCGGGACGACTGCAGCATGCTCGAGGATGCGGGTGTGGAGCTGCTGTTCGCCCCCGCGGTCGAGGAGATGTACCCGGCGGGCTTCGTCACCACCGTGCACGTCGCCGATCTCACGGCGCCCCTCTGCGGCGCCGATCGGCCGAATCATTTCGACGGGGTCGCGACGGTCGTCACCAAGCTGCTGCTGCAGGCGCTGCCCGACGTCGCGATGTTCGGCGAGAAGGACTATCAGCAGCTCCTGGTGGTGAAGCGGCTCGTGCGCGACCTCGACATCCCGGTGCGGATCCAGGGCTGCCCGACTTGGCGCGAGCCGGACGGTTTCGCGCTCTCCTCGCGCAACAAGTATCTTTCGGCGGAGCAGCGCGCGATCGCGCCGGCCCTGCACCGGGCGCTGCAGGACGTGGCGGCGCATGTCCGGGCGGGCGGCGAGGCGGCGCCGTCTTGCGCAAGCGGGGCGCGGATGCTGCGCCAGCAGGGATTCGCGTCGGTCGACTATCTCGAGATGCGCGACGCCGAGACGCTCGCCCTGCTGCCCCGGCTCGGAGATCGTCCCGCCCGCGTCTTCGGCGCCGCACGGATCGGCAGGGTACGCCTGATCGACAACATCGCCGTGTAGCCGGCCTGCTCCTTCCGGCGCGCATGGTCTCGCCAAGCACGGCGAACTGAAGCTAAGCTGAGCGCAGGCGGTAGCGAACGCCGACCTTCAGGGAGGCCGCGATGACCAGTGCTCCTTCACGCGCCGTGATGCTGTTCGGGACCGAGGAGCCGGTGACCCCGCCCAGGCTGCTGCATGCCGGGCCGCTGACCTGCGAGCTCGAGGCCGGCAATCTCCGCTACGTCCGGGTCGCCGGCAAGGAAGCGCTGCGCGCCGTGTCCTTCATCGTGCGCGACAAGGACTGGGGCACCTACAACCCCGAGATCAGCAACCTCGAGGTCCGGCAGGACAGCGGGAGCTTCGCGGTGAGCTACGACGCCCGCTGCAAGGACGACGTCCAGGAGCTGACCTACCGCGCACGGATCACGGCGTCGCCCGACGGCAAGCTGGCCTTCGAGGCGACCGGCACGGCCGCGACCGATTTCTTGACCAACCGCACCGGCTTCGTCGTCCTGCACCCGCTCGAGGGGGTGGCGGGCGAGCCGGTCGAGGTGCTGCATGTCGACGGCACGGTCGAGCGGTCGACCTTTCCCGCCCTGATCGACCCCGTCTGCCCGTTCCAGGACGTCCGGGCGCTGACCCACGAGGTGCTGCCCGGCGTGCGGGTGACCTGCACGATGGAAGGCGACGCCTTCGAGATGGAGGATCACCGCAACTGGAGCGATGCCTCCTACAAAACCTATGTGCGGCCGCTCGCCAAGCCCTGGCCCTACATGATCAAGGCGGGCGAGACCACCGTGCAGTCGGTGCGGCTGGCGCTCGACGGACAGGTGCCCGAGGCCGCGGCCGGCGGCGGCGCCGAGCCCGTCCGGGTCACCGTCGGCGGTCGCGCCGGCGCCATGCCGCGGATCGGCCTGAGCCTGCGCCCGGAACACCTCGAGGCCACGCTCGTCGCGGCGGATGCGATCAGGCAGCTCGCGCCGCAATTCCTGGTGTGCCCCTTCGATTCGCGCATCGCCGACGGCTATGCCGGGCCGGCTGCGGTCGGTCGCTCGACCTTCCCGTTCGACCAGCGGATCGCCGAGCCCGGCAAGGTCATGACGCTGTACCGGGCGATGGGTGAGGCGACCGGCGCCGAGCTCGTGCTCGAGGCGGTCGTCGCCTGTCAAGACGCCGACGGCAACCCGAGCGCAGATGAGGACATCATGCGCCGGGACGTCGAAGCGATCCGCAGCGCGGCCGAATCCGCCGGGGTGCGCTTCGCCCGGGTCGCCGTCTCGCCGGCGAGCGACCTGAAGTGCACCCTGCCGGGCAGCGTCTGGCCGCCCTGCCCGCCCGCCGAGGCGATCTACGCAGCGGCGCGCAAGGCGTTCCCGGATACGCCGATCGGCGGCGGCATGTTCTCGTATTTCACCGAGCTGAACCGCAAGCGCCCGCCGGCAGACCAGCTCGATTTCGTCGGCCACACCACCTGCCCGATCGTGCATGCCTGCGACGACCGCACCGTGATGGAGAACCTCGAGACCCTGCCGCACATCAGCCGCAGCGCCCAGGCGTTCATCCACGGCAAGCCCTACGGCGTCGGCCCGAGCAGCATCGGCGCCCGCGACAATCCCTATGGCGCCGCGGCGACGCCCAACCCCGGCAACGGCCGCGTCGCCCTCGCCCACATGGACCCGCGCCAGCGGGGGCTGCTGGGCGCCGCCTGGAACCTCGGCTACGTCGCGCACATGGCGCGCGGCCATGTCGATGCGGTCTGCCTTTCAGCACCGGTCGGCGAGTTCGGCGTGGTCTACGCCAGGATGGGCTATGCGCAGCCCTGGTTCGACGAGCAGGGCCACGGCGTCTATCCGCTCTACCACGTGATCCGCGGGCTGGCGGCGGCCGTGGGCGCGCCGCTCCTGGAGACCGCCTCGTCCAATGGCGCGCGCGTGCAGTCGCTCGCCTACCGGGGCGACGGCGATACCGTGCTCTGGCTCGCCAATCTCACCGGCCAGGCGCAGGCCGTCGCGATCGAGGGGCTGGCGGCGGGCGAAGGCCGCATGGCACGGCTGGACGAGGCGAATTTCGTCAACGCCGCGTCCGGGCCGGAAGGCTTCCTCGACGACGACCGGAACGTCCAGCTCGACCGGATCGATCTCTCCCCCTACGCGGTCGCTCGACTGGCCACTCGGGGGTAGCGCCTGCCATGTCGCGGCTGGTGCGATCGCGATCTGCCAAGCCGTTGTGATCGGCGGAGGGCCCGTTCGGCCCCGGTGCAGGGAGGACGCCGCTCGCCTCGACGCAGCGCATCGGGCACAGCAAGGAAAGCAGATGGAAGCGAAGATCATCTGGCTGTTCGTCTTTGTCGCCTTGTATTGGGCCTACTGCATCTTGTCGGGGGTCAAGGGCTCGATCGGCGCTCGCACCGCGAGCGACTACCTGCTCGCCGGACGGCGCATCTCGCCCTCGGTGTTCGTCCTGGCGACGACCGCCGTGTCGTTCTCGGGCTGGATCCTCATGGCGCAGCCGGGGATGGTTCATGCTGACGGTCTGCCGTACGCGTACCTGCCGTTCTGCGCGATCGTCGTCCCCTTCACCGGGCTGCTGTTCTTCAAGCGGCAGTGGATCATCGGCAAGCGCTTCGGCTTCGTCACGCCGGGCGAGATGCTGTCGTACTACTTTCGCTCCGGCGCGATCCGGCTGCTGGTCGTCCTGGTCGCCCTGGTGTTTTCGGTCCCCTATCTGGCCGTCCTGCTGCGCGCCGCGGGTTTCCTGGTCCATGTGCTGACCGACGGCCTGCTGAGCGTCGATGCGGGGATGTGGGGCCTCGCCGTGGTGCTGTTCTTCTATGTCGCGGCCGGTGGCCTGCGCGCCGTCGCGGAGGTCGCCGCGGTGCAGTGTATCCTGCTCGCGGCCGGCCTCGTGATCGTCGGCGGGCTCGCGCTCCACGAAATCGGCGGCTGGACCGCGCTGGCACAGGACGTCGGCCTCGCGGCAGGCAGCGATACTGCCCTTGCCCCGGAGGCGGCCGGCCAGCATACCGCCCTGCCGCGCTCGATCCTGCTTGGCTCAGGCGGGAGCTTTGCCGCGGGTGGAGGCGTCATGCTGCTGACCGCCATGTTGGCGCTCATGGGCATTCAGGCGGCGCCGGCGTTCTCGATGTGGGCGTTCGCCAGCCGCGATCCGGCGCCCTTCGCCCCGCAGCAGGTCTGGGCATCGGCCTTGGTCCTGGGGATCATCCTGCTGCTGGCGGGCGCCATGCTGGGCGCGATCGGCGGTCCGCCGAATCAGGAAGCTGGGGCCACACCGGCGGCGCAGCTGCTCGACTTGATGTCCGCTGCCTGGCCCTGGCTCGTCGGCCTGCTGGCGGTCTGCGCGCTGGCGGCGCTGCAGGCGGCGGGTGCCGCCTACATGTCGACGGCGGGCGGCACGATCACGCGCGATCTGATCCGGCACTTCTTCGTTCCGGCCGCCGGTTACGGCGTCCAGAAGCTGCTCGGGCGCCTCGGGGCGGGCGTCATCGTGCTGCTCTCCCTGGTCGTCGCCACGACATCGACCGACACGCTGGTGCAGCTGGGCGGCCTCGCGGTCGCCTACGGCGTCCAGATGTTCCCGGCCCTGATCGCGGCCTGCTACTGGCCTTGGCTCAAGCGGCAGGGCGTGGTGCTCGGCCTGCTCATCGGCCTGATCGCGGTCACGCTGACCGACATGCCGTCGTTGGTCGGGATCGACGCATGGGGACGCTGGCCGTGGACCATCCACGCCGCGGGCTGGGGCCTCGTCTGCAACCTCGCCGTCGCGCTGCTCGTCTCGGCGCTCACGCGTGACGACATCGACCGCAAGATGGAATTCCACAATCTGGTGGCCCAGCATGCCGCCCTGCCGCCCGAGCGACGGAAGCTCATCGCGGCCGCCTGGATCGTCGCGCTGGCTTGGTTCCTTTTCGCCGTCGGACCGGGAGCGCTGATCGGCGGATGGATCCTCGGGCATCCGAACGAGCCGGTCACCTGGACGTTCGACCTGCCGCCGCTCTGGCTGTGGCAGCTGCTGTTCTGGGCGCTCGGCGTCGCGATGATGTGGTTCCTCGCCTACGTCATGCGTATGGCGACCGCACCCGAGACCGCGGTCGAGCCGCTGGCCGACGACTTCGCCGAGATCGACGCGCGACAGCGATCATACCGGCAGTAGACCGCCGTCCGCATCAGGCAGCAGAGCTATTCCACGTGCAGGCCGGTCTGCTCGGCGGTCGCATGCAGCCCGGTGCCGGGCTGCGGCAGCGGCAGATCTTCGAGCCTTCGGCACTGGTCGGCGGCGCAGCCGGCGAGCGCCGTCAGGCGTTCCGACAGCTTCGCCACGACGGCCGGATCGACCTCGTCGACGATGTTGTCGACCTGGAACGGATCGCTGCGCATATCGTACAGCTCGCGCTCGCCGTCGCCGTACTCGACATAGGCGAGGTCTGCCGTACGGAAGCCGCTG
>DASUGG010000351.1:0-3706 GCA_036274135.1 Geminicoccaceae bacterium | reverse complement strand
CCGACTTCGATCCGCCGAGCCTCGCGCGGGCCTATGCCGAGGGCGGCGCCACCTGCCTCTCGGTGCTGACCGAGGAGCGCTGGTTCCAGGGCGCCGACCGCTACCTCGAGGCGGCGCGCGCCGCGACCGCCCTGCCCTGCCTGCGTAAGGATTTCCTGCTCGAGCCCTACCAGGTCTACGAGTCCCGGGCGATCGGCGCGGACTGCATCCTCTTGATCATGGCGGCGCTCGAGGACGGCGTCGCGGCCGAGCTTCTGGCGACCGCGCGCGAGCTCGGCATGGACGCGCTGGTCGAGGTCCACGACGAGGCCGAGCTGCAGCGCGCGCTCGCCCTCGATGCGCCGCTCATCGGCGTCAACAACCGCAACCTCGGGACGCTGGCCGTCGACCTCGCGACCACCGAGCGTCTCGCGCCGCTGGTGCCGCAGGACCGCCTGCTGGTCGCCGAGAGCGGCCTGCACGCGCATCGCGATCTCGCGCGCCTCGCCGCCGCCGGCGCGCGCTGCTTTCTGGTTGGCGAATCGCTGATGCGCCAGGCCGACGTGAGAAGCGCGACGGCGGCGCTGCTGGGCCGGGTCGCCGTCGCATGAGCGAGCTCACGCATTTCGATCGCGACGGCAACGCCGTCATGGTCGACGTCGGCGCGAAGGACGAGACGCTGCGGCAGGCGACCGCCGGGGCGCGCGTGCTGATGCGGCCGGAGACGCTGGCGCTGATCGAGCGGCGCGCGCTCGCCAAGGGCGACGTGCTGAGCATCGCGCAATTGGCCGGCATCATGGGCGCCAAGCGCACGCCCGAGCTGATCCCGCTGTGCCATCCGCTGTCGCTGTCGTCGGTCGAGGTCACCCTCGCCCCGCGCGCCGATCCGCCCGCGATCGAGATCCGCGCCACCTGCCGCCTGCGCGGCCGGACCGGCGTCGAGATGGAGGCGCTGACCGCGGTCTCGGTCGCTGCGCTGACGGTCTACGACATGTGCAAGGCGGTCGACCGCGGCATGCGCATCACCGACATCCGGCTGCTGCACAAGACCGGCGGCAAGTCCGGGACCTTCGTGGCGGCGTGAGCGCATGCTGGCGGTCGAGGAGGCGCTCGAGCGGGTCGTCGCAGGGCTGGCGCCGCTGCCGGCGGAGTGGGTGCATCTCGGCGCGGCGCACGGCCGGGTCCTGGCCCAGGATCTGGTGGCGAGCCGCGACCAGCCGCCGCAGGCGGTCTCGGCGATGGACGGCTATGCGGTGCGCGCCGCGGATCTGGCCGGCGGCCGCGCGGTCCTGCGGCTGATCGGCGCGGCCCCCGCAGGCGCCAGCTTCGAGGGCGAGGTCGGCCCCGGCGAGACGGTGCGCATCTTCACGGGCGGCGGGCTGCCGCGCGGCGCCGATGCGGTCGCGCTGCAGGAGAACGCGTCGGCCGAGGCCGACCAGGTGCGGCTCGAGGGGCGCGTCGAGCCCGGCGCCTATGTGCGGCCCGCAGGGCTCGACTTCCGGCAGGGCGAGCGCGCTCTGGCCGCGGGCGAGCGTCTCTGCGCCCGCAGGCTGGGCCTGGCCGCCGCCCTCAACCACGCCTGGCTGCCCGTGCGACGCCGGCCGCGCGTCGCGCTGCTGGCGACCGGCGACGAGCTGGTCATGCCCGGCCAGCCGCTCGCGCCGCATCAGATCGTCGGCTCCAACAGCACGGCGCTGGCGGCGATGGTGGCGGCGTGGGGCGGTGAGGCGCACGACCTCGGCATCGCCCCAGACCGGCCGGACGCGCTCGCCGCGCTCGCGCCGCAACTCCGCGACGCTGACCTCGTAGTCACCCTCGGCGGCGCCTCGGTCGGCGAGCGCGACCTCGTGCGCGGCGTGCTCGGCGAGCACGGCCTCGAGCTCGACTTCTGGCGGGTCGCAGTACGCCCCGGCAAGCCGCTGCTGTTCGGCCGCATGCGCGGCGTGCCGTTGCTCGGCCTGCCGGGCAACCCGGTATCCGCCGGCGTCTGCGCCATCCTGTTCGTGCGCGCCGCGCTCCGCGCGCTGCTCGGCATGGACCCTTCCCTGCCGGAGGTCCCCGCCGTGCTGGCCGAGCCGCTCGCCGCCAACGACCAGAGGCAGGACTATCTGCGCGCCCGGACCGCCTGGCGCGGGGACGGCCGGCTCGAGGTGCAGCCCGTGGCGAAGCAGGACAGCTCGATGCTCGCGGTCTTCGCCCGCGCCAGCGGCCTGATCAGGCGGCCACCCCTGGCCCCGGCCGCGCCGGCCGGCGCCACCGTGCCCGTGGTGCTGCTCGCATCGGAAGCCGTCGGCCTGTGAGCGCCGCCGGGCGCGTGCACGAGACGCCGACAATTCTACCATCGAAAATGTTGGAATAGCCCCCTCCGATCCGGTAGATTGATCGCTTTCCGACATGATTGACGCCCAACCAGAACTTATGTAGAACATCGGCAAGCAATCACGTCTGGCCTCGTCGCATCCTCAAGCCGGGGAGTATGAGGTGCTCACTCAGCGACAGCACCAGCTGCTCGAGTTTATCCATGGCTACATGAGCGAGCACGGCGTGCCGCCCTCCTTCGAGGAGATGCGCGAGGCGCTCAAGCTGAAGTCCAAGTCCGGCATCCACCGGCTCATCACCGGGCTCGAGGACCGTGGCTATATCCGGCGCCTGGCCTATCGGGCGCGCGCGCTGGAGGTGGTGCGCATGCCGGCGAACTGGCGGGCCGGCCCGATCAACGACGGGCCCGGGCCGACCAACGTGGTGCAGGGCCGCTTCGGCCCACGCCAGCAGCAGAGCTGGGAAGACGACGGCAAGATCAGGCTGCCGCTCTATGGCCGCATCGCGGCCGGCACGCCGATCGAGTCGCTGCGCGACCACACCACGCATATCGACGTGCCGCCGCATCTCGTGCAGGACGGCGACCACTACGCCCTCGAAGTCGTCGGCGACTCGATGATCGGCGCCGGCATCCACGACGGCGACATCGTGGTCATCCAGCGCTGCGACCTGGCCGACAACGGCGACATCGTGGTCGCGCTGATCGACGACAGCGAGGTCACCCTCAAGCGGCTCCGCCGCAAGGGCGCCACCATCGCGCTCGAGGCGGCGAACGCCGACTACGAGACCCGCATCTTCGGCCCCAACCGGGTCAAGGTCCAGGGCCGCTTGATCGGCCTGATGCGGACCTATTAGGCCGGGCGCCGCCCGGCCGACACTGCGCCTTGCATGGATGGCAGGTGAGCCCGGTCGCGCCGGCGCGGGCCGCAGCGCGCGATAGAGGAGGACAGCATGGACGCGGCCGTCAGCGTGATCGGCGGAGGCCTGGCCGGAAGCGAAGCGGCCTGGCAGATCGCGCGCGCCGGCCTGCCGGTGGTGCTGCACGAGATGCGCCCCGAACGCGGCACCGACGCGCACAAGACCGGCAGGCTCGCCGAGCTGGTCTGCTCCAACTCGTTCCGCTCGGACGATGCCGCCAACAACGCGGTGGGCCTCCTGCACGAGGAGATGCGGCGCTGCGGCTCGCTGGTCATGGCCGCGGCCGACGCCCACAAGCTGCCGGCCGGCGGCGCGCTCGCGGTCGACCGGGAGGGCTTCGCCGACGCGGTCGAGAGCGCCCTGCGGGCGGCGCCCCTGGTCGAGATCCGGCGCGCGGAGATCGCGGCCCTGCCGGACGCCGGCGCGGGCGAGACGATCATCGCCACGGGCCCGCTCACCTCGCCCGCTCTCGCCGCGTCGATCCGCGAGG
>DASUGG010000350.1:0-17370 GCA_036274135.1 Geminicoccaceae bacterium | reverse complement strand
CCGGCCGATGCCGTGGCCGCAGTAGTCGCGCACGACCGAGCAGCGCTCGGCTTCGACGTGGCTCTGGATGGCGTGGCCGACGTCGCCGAGCGTGGCGCCGGCCCGCACGGCACGGATGCCCTGCCACAGGCCCTCGAACGTCACGCGGCACAGGCGCCGCGCCTTGAGCGGCGGCGTACCGGCGAAGAACATCCGGCTGGTGTCGCCGTACCAGCCGTCGAGGATCACCGTGACGTCGATGTTCAGGATGTCGCCGTCGAGCAGCCGGCGGCCGTCGGGGATGCCATGGCAGACGACGTGATTGATCGAGATGCAGACCGACTTCGGGTAGCCGCGGTAGTGCAGCGGCGCCGGCACCGCGCCGTGATCGTGGATGAAGTCGTGACACAGCCGGTCGAGTTCGTCGGTGGTGACGCCGGGCACGACGTGCTCGGTGATCATGTCGAGCGTGCTCGCAGCGAGCCGCCCGGCGCGGTGCATGGCGGCGAACGCCGCGGCATCGTGCAGCGGCACCTGAACGTCTTGGGCGCCGGGCGCCTCGGCCTTGACCACTTGCTGCATGGATACTCTCATCGTTGCCAACCGAGACCGGGCCGGATCGGCAACGGCACAGCCAGCTCGATCCGCTCCAGGTCGATCGCGCAGGCCCGGCACAGCGCCTCGACGCCGCCCGCCAGCGCCTCACGAAACGCCCCGGCATAAACCGGGTCGATGTCCTCCGCCACCGCGAACGCGGCGCAGTCGGTGCGCTGCACCACGTACAGCAGCACCGCCCGCGCGCCGGCCGCCACCTGCCGCCGCAGGGCGGCCAGATGCCGCGCGCCCCTGGCCGTCACGCAGTCCGGGAACTCCGCCGCCGCGGCGCGCCTAAGATGTACGTTTTTCACCTCGACATAACAATCCGGGCGGCCAGGCTCGCGCAACAGCAGGTCGATGCGCGAGCCGCGCGCCTGCGCGCCGACATCGTAGGCAACCTCGCGGCGGATCTCGCGATAGCCGACCAGCTCCTCGATGCGGCCGGCGCGGACCGCCTCCTCGACCAGGCGGTTGGGATGCAGGGCGTTGATGCCGACGAGGCCGCCGTCCGCCTCGACCAGCTCGAGGGTGAGCGGCAGCTTGCGCAGCGGGTTGGCGCCGCGCGACAGCCAGACTCGCGAGCCCGGCACATCCAGACCGAGCATGCGGCCGGGGTTGGGGCAGTGCACCGTGGCCTCGCCGCCGCCGTCGAGGGCGACGTCGGCGAGAAACCGCTTATAGCGGCGGATCAGGCGACCGGGGATCAGGGGAGGCCAACGCATGCGGCCCAATCTAGCCGCGGCGCGCGCGGCGCGACAACCGCGGCGGAGCCGCTTCGAGCGCGGTGGGCCGCGCCGGCCGATCGCCGCCGCCTAGCCCGCCACGACCATCGCCGCCAGCGGGAGCGCGAAGCCGTGCCCGGCTTGCATGCTCAGCGGGCGCCGAGCGGCGCGAAGCGCGGCGCCGGCCGCTCGGCGATCGGCAGGTGCACGAGGGCCGCCGCGAGCGACAGGACCACGCTCAGCCACCAGACGACGTCGTAGGAGCCGCTGCGCTCGTACAGCCTGCCGCCCAGCCAGACGCCGACGAACGAGCCGAGCTGGTGGTTCAGGAAGACGATGCCGAACAGCGTCGCCATGTAGCGGGTGCCGAACATCAGGGCCACCAGCCCCGAGGTCGGCGGCACGGCGGAGAGCCAGAGCAGCCCCATGATCGCGGCGAACAGCAGCACCGTCACGGGCGTGACCGGCAGCAGCAGGAACGGCGCGATCGCCCCGGCGCGGCCGATAGAGATGCCGCAGAGCAGCAGCTTGTTGCTCTGCCGCCCGCCGAGCACGCCGGCCAGATAGGCGCCGGCGATGTTGAACAGCCCGATCAGGGCGATCGCCCAGGCGGCGAGCGAGGCGTCCAGGCCGCGGTCGGCGAGGTAGGGCGGCAGGTGGATGGTGATGAAGGCGAGCTGGAAGCCGCAGACGAAGAAGCCGCCGAGCAGCAGCAGGTAGCTGCCGTGGCCGCAGGCGGTGCGCAGCGTCGCCGCGAAGCCGAGCTCGGGCGCGGCCTGCCCGGTCGGCGCCGGCCCGGTGCCGGCGAAGGCGGCGGCCAGCAGCGGCACGGCGGCGGCCGAGGCCGCCAGCAGCAGCGCCGTGACCTGCCAGCCATAGGCGGCGATGAACGCCTGCCATGGCGAGCGCGAAGACCTCGCGGCTCCAGCCGTGCGTGGCCGACACAGGATCGATGAACAGGCCGAAGCTGCTGCGCAGGCCGAAGGTCAGCAGCGAGATCAGGCAGCCGCAGAGCAGGATCGCGGCGAGCCTGCTCGCCGCCGCGCCGGCAACCCGCGGCGTAGCCCTCGACAGCGCCTCAGGAGATGCCGGGCGGCGCTCACCCAGCGTCGGTCGAACCGGCGGCATGCCGTCTCTCCTTCACCGGCTCGGCTCGCGGGTGATCAGCACGCCGCCGGACCGGCACGAGCCGCGCTCACGTGGCGCGTCTGCTTTTGCGCGCAGTGTCGGCGAATCGGCCTGGCCGCGGGGCCGCAGCATACGCTCGAAGCCCCGGCGGAGCAGTCGCGCCACGAACTCGGCGCGCTGCTGGCGGGCGCGTTCGACGAAGCCCCGCAGCGCCGCCGCATCGATCGTCTCGGCCCGCGCCGGCGGAGCGCAGGGCTCCGGCTCGAGCCTCGGTGGCTGGCCGCGATAGACCCGGCCCTCGGCCGCGGCGACGATCTCCCCGCGCGTCAGGCCGATGTCCTTGAGCGTCCGATCGGACAGGCCCTGCAGCTCGGCGATCGCAGCTTTGCGCCGCCGCCTCTCGCACCAGCGCCTGAAGATTCCCTCGATGCGCATCGGCATGGCTATCGACTTAGTTGTGCTCACATGATCGATGCGCAGTTTCCGTCGTGCGTGCCGCGGCGACAAACGATAACTTCTCAGGGATCGATTTAGAAAAACTAGGTCAGCACCGCCCATGGCCCGCCGTCTGCCGCCGCTGAACAGCCTGCGCGCCTTCGAGGCCGCGGCACGCCATCTGAGCTTCTCCAGGGCCGCCGAGGAGCTGCATGTGACGCCGGCCGCGGTCAGCCATCAGATCAGGGCGCTCGAGGAGCATCTCGGGGTGAAGCTCTTCCGCCGGCTCAACCGAGCGGTGCTGCTGACCGACGCCGGGCAGGCCTGCGTGGCGGGGCTGAGCGATGCCTTCGATCGCATGGCGGCGGCTCTCGCGCGGCTGCGGGCGCAGGAAGGCAGCGGCCCGCTGACCGTCAGCACCTCGCCGGCGCTGGCGTCGAAGTGGCTGGTGCCACGGCTCGAGCGGTTCCAGCAGCTCTATCCCGAGCTCGACGTGCGGATCTCGGCGGCGATGCGGCTCGTCGACTTCGCGCGCGAGGACGTCGACCTCGCGATCCGCTACGGCACCGGGACCTATCCCGGCCTTCTCTCGGAGCTGCTGCTGACCAACGAGGTGGTCCCGGTCTGCGCCCCGGCGCTGCTCGAGGGACCGCGCCCGCTGCGCACGCCGGCGGACATCCGGCAGCACACGCTGCTGCACGACGACACGCGCACGAGCGACGGCGCCTATCCGAACTGGGCGATGTGGCTGCGGGCGGCCGGGCTCGACGACATCGATCCCGGGCGCGGGCTGCGCTTCGACTATCCGGGCCTCGTGCTGGAGGCGGCCGCGGCCGGGCGCGGCGTCGCCCTGGCGCTCAGCACCGTCGCCGCCGCCGATCTCGCGGCCGGACGCCTGGTCAAGCCGTTCGCGGTGACCGTGCCGACGCCGTTCGCCTACTACCTGGTCTGCCCGGAAGCGACGGCGGAGCGGCCGAAGGTGGGGGCGTTGCGCCGCTGGCTGCACGCCGAGGCGCGATCGGCGACTGCTCCGCCCGATGAGGCCGGTTGATCGGCCGATGCGGCGGCAGGTCTCGCGGCGCGCTGCCGCGTCCTTGCCACGCCTTCCCGAATGGCGCATCGTCGCCGCTTTGGTCCGGATGCTTTCGATCGAAGGGACATTCGATGACCGACCCCGGGAGGATCATTGCCATCTGCGAGCGCGAATGGCCGGAGGCCCAGGACGATTGCAACAAGTTCGTCAAGGCCGTCGCCGGCGCGCTCGACATCACCCTGACCGGCAATGCCGACATGATCGTCGACCAGATCGTGGGGCCGGGCTGGACCAGGCTCGCCGACGGCAAGGCCGCGGCGCAGGAGGCGGCGCTGGGCGCCTTGGTGATCGGCGGCCTCAAGGGCAGCGATCAGGAGGTCCCGAGCGCGCACGGGCATGTGGTCGTCGTGGTCAGGGGGCCCCTGAACCGCGACAAATATCCGACGGCCTATTGGGGCCGGCTCGGCGGTGGCGGCGCCAGGAACAAGACGATCAACTGGTCCTGGCGCAGCGGTGACCAGGACCGCGTGATCTACGGCGCCCACCCGGTGCCGGCCGCCATCGGATGAGGCCGGCGGCTCTTGCCCGGTTGGCGACCGGCGCGCTCGTCGTCGTCGGCATGCTGCTCGCGGCGCTCGCCGCCGCGGCGTCCGGCGCCGCGCCGCTGGCGTTGCATCCGGTCGAAATCGAGGGCAGCGCGGCGGTGGTCGCGGGCCACGCGCTCGAGCTGGTGGGCCCGGATGCGCCTGCGGCGCCGACGGTCTGGGAAGGACCGATCCGGGTGCGCGACGCCGGCCGCCTGCGCTGCACCCTCGACGTCGAGCTGATTGCCGGGCTCTACGCGGACGACGCCGGGCGGAGCCTCCTCGTCGTCTCGCGCAGCGGTGCGAGCACCTATCTCAGTCTGTTCGATCTGGCGGATTGCAATCTCGCCGCCGCGAGCGACGCGCTGTTCACGGAACGGATTCGTGTCCGCGGCGCGAGGATCGAGGTGCTGCCCGGCTGCGAGTGCGGCGCGACGCCCGCGGTTTGCCGGTGCAGCGCCGCCAAGGTGCTGCGCGTGGACGGCGATCTCGCGCTGCGCGAGGACGTCGCCGCCTCGCGCGCGCTCACGCGTGCGCGACTCGGTGTCGCCTTCGAAGGCGAGGCCAGAGTGGCCGATCCGGGCGGTCCGGCCGCCCGAATCCTCCAGGACTGATTCTGGGCCGCCTCTCGGGCTTCTGGGACCGTCGGGGGCGAGGCGGCCGCCCGTTGCTCGGCAAAGCGTCGGCGTCGATGCCGGGATCGCCGAACGTCACCTGCCGCCCTGTCCGGCCGCGGCGCGGCGCGCCAGGATCTTCTCGGCCAGCTCCAGGTCGGCCGGCTTGTCGACGTCGATCGCGGCCTCGGGAAAGGGCAGCTCGACCGCGCGGATCGTGGCGCCCGCCTTCGCCGAGAGATGGCGCATGGCGCCGTCCAGGCTGAGGCGGCCGAGCAGGAAGCGGAGCAGGGCGAGCGGTCCGACGCTCGCGACCAGCCGCCAGGGCTGCTTGCGATGCCGCTCCAGGCCCGCCCAGAAGCGCACCGCCCGCGGCGCCTCTGGCGAGCGCAGCAGGAACAGGTTGCAGCCGCTGTAGCCCTCGCCCGCGAAGCGGTAGTAGGTGCGGACGGCATCGCGATAGCGCTGCTGCAGCAGCGAGGCGCGGACCACGGCGACCGCCGCGGCGGCATCCGCCGGCGCCGCCGCACAGAAGCTCTCGACCATCGCGGCGGAAAGCAGCGGGTGGTCGGCGGTCGTCACGAGCAGCGGCAGCGGCAGGATCTCGAGCGCCCGCAGCACGCTCTGGGCCGGGCTCGCGGCGGCGGCGATCAGCGTCACCGCGCCATCCGCGACGAGGCGATCGAGTTCGGGCTCGGCGCCGGCGACCGGCGCGTCCGCCTCCAGGCACACCGCGATCGGCCCGACGCCGCGGCTCTGCCGCAACGCGCGCAGCACGCGCAGCAGCATGGCGTCGCCGGCCACCCTGACCAGCGCCTTGTGGCTCTTGCCGGCATGGCGCGCGAGCGGGTCCTGCGGCCGGCTGGCCGCGAGCACCAGAGCGTGGCACGCGGCGGTCACGCCAGCGATTTCTCGAAGATGCGGTAAGTCTTGCAGACCTTGCCGCCGATGCTCTCGATGACGCGCCGCATTGGCAAGTTGTCCTCGAGCACCCAGGACAGCTCGATCCGCTCCAGGCCTTCCTTGGTCACGCCGCGGCGCAGCGATTCCAGGACCATGAGGATCAGGGCGGAGCCCAAAAGGGTGCGGCGCCAGGCGGTGCGGATGCCCATCAGCAGCACCCGGCCGGTGCGCGGCCGCCGCATCTTGAGCCGCCACAGCAGCTTCGCCCAGCCGAACGGCAGCAGCTTGCCGTTCAGATCGGCGATCGCCTCGTAGAGATTGGGCAGGCAGACGATCATGCAGGCCGGCGTGTCGTCGACCTCGGCGATCCAGATCAGCTCCGGCCGGATCAGAGGCCGCATGCCGTTGGCGATGTTGGTGATCTCGGCCTGGGTGAACGGCAGCGAGCCCCAGTTCTCGGACCAGGCGTCGTTGAAGATGTCCATGATCGTGGCGAGCTCGGCCTGGTAGCGCGACATGTCGACCGGCCGCACCCGCACGCGGTGCTCCTCGCTGCTGCGCTCGAGCATCGCCTCGCCGCGGATCGGCGGCGTCGCGCGCACGTCGTAGTCGTACGCCAGCAGGTCCTTGGCCTTCCGATAGCCCTGCTCCTCGAGCCGGCGCGCGGCATAGGGCGGATCGAACCCCATCATCAGCATCGGCGGAGCGGCGAAGCCGTCGACCAGCAGGCCGCACTCCTCGTTGATCGAGAGGTTGAAGGGCCCCAGCGCGCGCGTCATGCCGCGCGCCCGCAGCCAATCCTCGGCGGTGGCGAGCAGGGCGCCAAAGATGGCGGGGTCGTCCTCGGCGTCCAGCATGCCGAAATGCCCGGTCGCGTTCCGGTACTTGTCGAGATAGAGCCTGTCGATCTGCGCGCTGATCCGGCCGACCGGGCGGCCGTCGCGCCAGGCGAGCCAGTACTGGCCCTCGGCATGCTGGAAATAGGCGTTCTTGTCGAAGCGCAGGCTGGCGCGGCGCTTGATCAGGAGCGGCGCGACATAGCCCGGCCAGCGGCGATAGAGGCGATTGGGCAGGCGGATGAAAGTCTCGAGCCCGCGCCGTCCCGCGACCGGCTCGATGCGGATCGGCGCCGGATGGGGCCGTGCCCCGCGGCCGGAGCGGTCGGAAGCCAGCTGTACCGGGCGGCTCATGAGCGTTCTCGGAAACATCGCCGCCGCAGGGACGCGGTCGGCGGGCCATGGAGCAACCCGACAGCTAGCGCGACGCCGGATCGCGTGCCACCCCAAAAAAACTACGGCTGGGCGTCGGCAACTCGCCGCGACCGCCCAGCCGGGCAATTCGGGACTTGAGGCCGTGATGCTCGGACGGAGCTGCCGCCCGAGCCTCACGCCAACACGGCTCTACTCGGCCTTTTGCATGCTCATCACGTTGAACGGCTGCTTGCCCGTATTGAGGTCCTGGGTCGCGACCTCGATCGTGACCTTGTCGCCTTCCTTCAGGTCGGCGAGCTTGGCACCAACCGTGTTCGTCGGGGACGCCGTAAACGTCCTGCCGTCCAGCACGAAGGTGTTCCGCGTCAGGTTGATGCTTGAGATGGTGCCCGTCAACTCTGCGGCCGACGCAGCGCTCGCCGCGAACGCCAACGCCGCTGCGGCGGCCACTCCCAACATTCTCCGCATGATGTCTCCTCTCACCAGCTTGCGGTCAGGCGTCAAAGACGACTGAACTGAGATGCACCGACATTAACTCCGCTGTCACCGGTGCGCAACCATCGCGGCAATGTCTGTGTGCTAAAAAACGGCCCTCCTTGCAGCGGGTCGCGCCTCTAATGTTCGCCGGGATTGTCGAGCGCCCCCGAACAACCTGCCCGCCAAACGCGTGCTCTTCGCTTTTGCAGGGGCCGCCGGCGAGGACTATCTGTTTCGACTGATCAAGGCCGATACCGCGGCACCCGGCCTGTGATGCCCCGCCGTGGACGCCGTCGTCCTGCCCGTCCCGCGCCGCCGCCGCATCAGTCCTGACACGATGATCCGCGACCTCGCCGCCCTTGAAGTCGATGCCTTGGCGCCGATCGTCTTGCCGCGGATTGTACAAAAATGTGACGAAAAGAGCACAGGTCTACGGGTGATTGACGGATGATAGCAGCACTCCAGTGGCGGCACTGGCGTCGCCAAGGCATCTAGGGCGTGGCCATTGCCGAAGAAAGGGGAGCGCCGCTGCGGGGATTTGCGATCGTCAGGTCGAAGCGGTGCTCGCTCACGAAGCGATCGGTGGTCTCGGCGAGGCCGCGCACCTCGACCTCCAGTCGCCAGCGGCCCGGCTCGGCATGCAGCCGGCAGAGATGGTAGCTCGCATGCTCGTGGCCAGGCGCGCGGCGCGCCGAGCCGGAAGGCACGCCGATCACCGGCGCCTTGCCGTGCGGCGTCGCGAGCTCGTCGAGGGTGAAGCGGTGGTGATGGCCGTGCAGGATCAGCTCGGCGCCGGACCGCGCGATCACGGCCCGGAACGCCGCCTGATCGGTCAGGCGCTTGCGATAGCTCACCATGCCGGCGATCGGCGGATGATGGATCAGGACGACGCGAAACAGCGCCTGGGCGCCGAGCTGCTCGAGCTGACGGCCGAGGCGTGCCAGCTGCGCGGCGCCGATCCGGCCGGTCGCCTCGACCAGCGAGCTCGGGCACGCCGTCGAGACGCCGATCAGCGCCACCTCGCCGCGCCGGCGCACGAACGGAAAATCGCCCGCTTCGCGGATCGGCGTCCCGGTCTCCGACATGAACGCCGACCAGCGCTCGAACGACTGCTGCCACGGCACCCCGACGTAGGCGTCGTGATTGCCGGGGATGACGGTGAGGCCGTCGCTGGCGCGCAGCGCCTGCAGCCATCGCGCGCTGGCGGCGAACTCCTCGGGCAGCCCGATATTGGTGAGGTCGCCGGTGATGACGATATGGTCAGGCGCGTGCCGGCACAGGTCGTCGACCAGCGCCGCGAGGACGGCTTGGTCGTGAACCATCTTGCGCTTGAGCCGGTAGGAAAGGTAGCCAAGGACGCGCTTGCTGGCGAGCGCGCGCCAGCGCGGCGCCCCCGGCGGCAGCGGCAGATGCAGATCGGACAGATGCGCCAAGGTGAACATCAGATCGCTGTTGTGATGCGCGCCGCCCGCAAGTCAAGCGCGCGCCTCCGGGCGGGCCTGCCGGCATGGCCCGCGGCTGACGGCGCGGCGGCCAGATGAGCAGGGTCGGGATCGTCAGCAACCCCGGCAGCCGGCGCAACCGCGCCCGGCTCGGCGAGATCCGCGCGGTGCTCGAGCGCTACCCCGAGACCCTGCACGCCGAGGCGGCGCAGGTCGCCGATCTCGAGAGCATCCTTTGCGAGTTCGCACGCCGCGAGGTCGACCTCGTGGTGGTCAATGGCGGCGACGGCACCGTGCACGCGACCCTGACCGCGCTCTGCAACGGCACGGCCTATCGCAACCTGCCGGCGCTCGCGGTGCTGCCCACCGGAATGACCAACCTGATCGCCCTGGACGTCGGCCTGGCCGGCCGGCCCGAGACGTCCCTCGCCCGCCTGCTCGACCGGCTCGCAAGCGGCGGTGAGGTGGCCCAGGAGAGGCGGCCTCTGCTGTCGCTCAGCACGGGCGGCAATCGCCCGCCGCTGCATGGCATGTTCTTCGGCACGGCGGCCTTCCACCAGGCGGTGCGGATGGCCCGCAACGAGGTGCATCCGACCGGCGCGAGAGGCTCGCTCGCCTTCGCCATGAGCCTCACGCTCGCCATCTGGCGCGCCCTGGCCGGCCGCTCCGATCGGCCCGGGCCGCTGTTCCAGGGGCAGGACATGACCATCGACCTCGACGGCGTGCGGCAGGCGGGCGAGCGCTACTTCCTGGTGCTGGCGACGACCCTGCGCCGCCTGATCTTCGGGCTGATGCCGTTCTGGGGCGACGGCAGCGGCCAGATCCGCTACACCGGCATCGCCTTCCCCCCCGTCCAGCTGATGTGCGCCCTGCTGCCGGTGCTGCGCGGCCGGCCGCGGCCGTGGATGAGCGAGCCCTGCTATGTCAGCCGGACAGTCGACGACATCACGATCGCGACCGGCGACCCCCTGGTGATCGACGGCGAGTTCGTGCAGCCCGAGCCGGACGTCCCGGTGCTGCTGCGCAGCGACCGCGAGGCGCTGTTCGTGCGCTGCTGAAGCGAGGCGATGGACGCGCGCGGCAGGCTCGAGGCCTGGATCGCCCGGGAGATCGCGCAGCCGGCGCATCCCGCGGCGCTGGCGCTCGCCGCTGCGATCAGGACCCGCCATGGCGCGATCGCGGCCGTGCTGTTCTACGGCTCCTGCCTGCGGCAGCCCGCCGCGGCCGCCGCGCCGCCGGACGGCATCCTCGACTTCTACGTCGTCGTCGACCGCTACCGCGACGCCTATCCAGGCCGGCTGCTGGCGCTCGCCAATGCGGTCCTGCCGCCCAATGTGTTCCATGTCGCGACAGCTTGGCGCGACGAGCCGGTGCGCGGCAAGTACGCGGTGATCAGCATGGCGCAGTTTCGCCGCGGCCTGTCGCAGGAAAGCCTGCAGACGTCGCTGTGGGCGCGCTTCGCCCAGCCTTGCCGGCTGGTCTGGGCACGCGACGCAGAGATGCGCGCGGCGATCGGCGCGGCGCTGGCCGACGCGGTGGTGACCATGGTCGCCGCCACGGCACCGCTGCTTGAGCCGGGCTTCGATGCCGAGCGCCTCTGGCTGCGCGGCTTTCGCGAGACTTACCGGGCGGAGCTGCGCACCGAGGGAGCGGCGCGGGCCCGCGAGATCTATGACAGCGGCCGCGAGCGCTACGACGCGATCACGCCCTGGGCGCTCGCCGTCGCGGCAACCGCGCGCCGCCGGAACGCCAGGATCCGCTGGGTCGGCCGCCGCCTGCTCGGCAAGGCCCTCTCGGTGCTGCGCCTGACCAAGAGCGCGTTCACCTTCGACGGCGGCGTCGACTACATCCTCTGGAAGATCGAGCGGCACAGCGGCGTGCGGCTGCCGGTGAGCCCGTGGCAGCGGCGCCACCCGCTGCTTGCCTCGCCGCTCTTCCTCTGGCGCCTCTACCGGCTGGGCGCGATCCGCTGACCCACGCCGGCTCAGCCGGCAGCGGCGCGGGCCGGCTGTTGCAGCAGACCCGTCTCGTAGGCGACGTCGGTCAGCACGCCGGCCATATGGCGCAGCTGTTCGGTGGTGTGCGCCGCGCAGACGCTGCAGCGCAGCAGCGCCTCGCCGGACGGGGTCGCCGGCGGCAGCGCGAGGTTGACGTACACCCCGGCATCCAGCAGCGCCTGCCAGGTGTGAATGGCGATTTCCGGGCTCGGCAGGCGGACCCCAACGACCGGCCCCTTCTGCGGCCCCAGCAGGAAGCCGCGCCGCTCGAGCGCGTCGTAGAGCGTCGAGATGTTGCGCCACAGCCGGATGCGCAGGTCCGGGCGCGTCGCGACGAGCTCGAGCGCGGCGCGTACGGAGGCGATCACCGAAGGCGGCAGCGACGCCGTGAACATGTAGGGCCGGCAGACGATGCGCAGCACCTCGAAGTCGGGATGATCGGACACGCAGAAGCCGCCGACCGCGCCGAGGCTCTTGCTGAACGTGCCGACGATGAAGTCGACGTCGGCCTCGACGCCGGCGGCCTGCGCGAGGCCGCGGCCGGTCTCGCCCAGCACGCCGAGCGAATGCGCCTCGTCGATCACCAGATAGGCGCCGTGGCGGCGCTTCACCTCGACGATCTCGGCGAGCGGCGCCTGGTCGCCGAGCATGCTGTAGATGCCCTCGGTCACGATCACCTTGTTGCCGGGCTCGCCGGCGAGGCGCTGCAGCCGCCGGTCGAGGTCCGCCGGATCGTTGTGGCGCGCTCTGATGATCGTGGCGCCGCTCAGTTTGCAGGCATCGTAGATGCTGGCGTGGCAGTCGGCGTCGATGATCAGGTAGTCCTTCGGGCCGGCGACCGTCGAGATGATCCCGAGATTGGCCTGATAGCCGGTCGAGAACACCATGCCGTGCTCGCGGTCGAAGAAATCGGCGAGCGCGCGCTCGAGGGCGCGATGGCCGCCGTAGCAGCCGTTCGCGATCGACGAGCCGGTGGTGCCGGTGCCGAAGGTCTCCATCGCCGAGCGCCCGGCCGCGATGCAGCCGGCATCGAAGGTCAGGCCGAGATAGTTGTTGGTCCCCGCAAGCAGGGTGCGGCGGCCCTTGATGATCGCCTCGGTCGGCGAGAGGACGCGGTCCATGCGCACGCCGAAGGGATCGGCGCCGGTCGCCTTGATGGCGTCGTGCGACCGCATCAGAGGCGCGAAACGATCGAAGAGCGCCATAGGCTCACGCTCCTTCCGTCAGCTGCTCGATGACCTGCACCAGGTCACCCACGGTCCGGATCTCGGGAATGAGGTTCAACGGGATCGAGATGTCGAACTTCTCCTCGACCTGCATCAGCAGGTTCATCACCGCCAGGGAGTCGAGGTCGAGATCCGCCGTGATGTCGGTGTCCCTGGTGATCGGCGTCTCGTGCCGCCGGAACGGCTCGAGCACCCTGGCGACTTCCTGAAACGCGGCTTGCCGAACACTCGTCACGCTAGAACCCTTCGACGTTTCTCGAGACTCGAGGCATCAAACGCGACGCGGCCGGGTATGCTCCCGTCCGCGCCCGGCCGGATGTGGCAAATTTGCGGCGGCGCGTGAAGTAACAAATTGTGCCAGAATGTGACAGTTCCGCGCCGCTTCGCGCTACAGCCAGCCGTGCTGCCGATACCATGCGACGGTCGCCGCGAAGCCCTCGCGCAGCGGCACCGCCGGGCGCCAGAGGGTGCGCGCCATCAGGGGGCCGGCATCGCACACCCAATCGGGGTGGTAGAGCTCGCGCACCTTGCCCGGCGTCAGCATCGGCGTGTAGCCGGCGCGGGCGAGCGTCCGGTTCAGCCAGGCGAGGCCGTAGGGAATCGTGATCGGGATGCGCAGCAGGCGGGCGCGCCGGCCGAACGCCGCGGCCGCCGCCTCGACCATCTCGGGCCAGCGGTAGCCACCCTGCATGCCGCGGCCGTCGTCGATCTCGGCGATCAGGCCGGCGGCGCGCTCATCCGCAAGCAGGGCCGTGACGGCATCGGCGAGGTCCGCGACATGAAGCAGCGACAGGCGCGCGTCCGCGGAGCCCAGGAGCGGGCCGATGCCGTGCCGGACGCAGCGAAAGAAGAAGAGCGTCGCGCGATCGCCCGGGCCGTAGACCGCCGGCGGCCGCAGGATCGACCAGCGCAGCGCATCGCCCGCCGCGATCAGCGCCCGCTCGCCGGCAAGCTTGCTCGCCGCGTAGTCGGAAATCTCCGGCTCGCGTGCCGCAAGCGAGGACATCAGCACGAGGCGGGGCGGCCGCGGCGCAGCCGCCGCGACGGCGGCGAGGCGGCCGATCCCCTCGGCGTTGACCCGGAAGAAGTCGTCGCGCGTGCGCGCCTTGATCAGGCCGGCGACGTGCACGACGGCATCAACGCCGTCCAGCAGGCGTCGCAGACTCGCGTCGTCGAGCTGGCCTTGCACCGCCTCGACCTCCGGCCCGAGCAGCGCGGGATCGGGCGGACGCCTTGCCAGGATGCGCACCCGCCAGTCGGCGCGAAGCCGCCGGACGACGTGTCGGCCGATGAAGCCGGTGGCGCCGGTGACCGCGACCGTCGGCCGCAACGGTCAGCTTGCCGCGGCGCCGGCCTTCGCGCGCGCCGCCTCCGCGCCGGGATCGTAGGCGCCGCTCAGATAGTTCTGCCGGGCGCGCGAGCGGCTGAGCTTGCCGGACGAGGTCTGCGGCAGGCCGTGCGGCCGTACCAGCACGACCTTGCACTCGATCGCCGCGGTCTGCTGCACGACGGCCTTGACGTCGCGCTCGAGCTGGGCGCGCGCCGCCGGATCGGTCAGCCGGCACTGCACCAGCAGCACGACGCTCTCGCCGCCCTCGCCACCTGGGCCCTCGTCGAGCGAGAACGCGGCGGCGTCGCCGCGGCGCAGCCCGGGCAGCTGCTCGACCGCCCATTCGAGGTCCTGCGGCCAGACGTTGCGGCCGTGCACGATGATCAGGTCCTTCCTGCGGCCGGTGATGGCGAGGGCGCCGTCCACCAGGTAGCCGAGATCGCCGGTATCGAGCCAGCCGTCGCGGAACATCTCGGCGCTGGCCTGCGGCTCGCCGAAATAGCCGTTGGCGATGCTCGGGCCGCGCACGAAGATCCGGCCCAGCCGCCGCTCGGGCAAGACCCGGCCGTCGTCGTCGCGGATCTCGATCATGTGGCCGGGCAGCGCCGGCCCGCAGACCACGAAGCCGCGCGCGCTGCCGGGCTCGGCGTCCGGGCCCGCCGGCACGGCGCGCCGCTCCTCGGCCAGCGCGTGCCGGTCGACCGTGTCGACTACGAGGCCCCGGCCGAGCGGCGAGAAGCTCACCGCGAGGGTCGCCTCGGCCATGCCGTAGCTCGGCACGAAGGCGCTGGCGCGGAAGCCGTGCGCGGCGAACACCTCGGCGAAGCGCCGCGGCACGCGCGGCTCGATCATGTCGCCGCCGATCCCGGCCGCGCGCCAGCGACGCAGGTCGAAGTCGTAGCTGCCGTTGTCGGCGCGCCGCGCGCAGAGGTCGTAGCCGAAGGTCGGGCTGTAGGACAGCGTGCCGCCATGCTCGCTGAGCAGCGACAGCCAGACCAGCGGCCGTCTCGCGAAGTCGCGGGTCGCGAGATAGTCCACCGACAGCTGGCAGAGCAGCGGCGTGAGCATGAAGCCCACGAGCCCCATGTCGTGGTAGAGCGGCAGCCAGGAGACGCAGCGGTCGCCGGGCGCCGCCTCGAGGCCCCAGGTCGCGATGGCATGGGCGTTGGCCATCAGCGAGCGCTGCCGCACGTCGATGCCCAGAGGCCAGCGCGTGCTGCCGGACGAGTACTGTAGGTAGCAGGGATCGTCCGGCCCGAACGGGCGCAGGTCGGCGCCGTCGCCCGGCAGAGCCGCGAACTCGCCCGGGCCGCCGATCATCGGCGCCAGGCCGGATTGTTGCGCCGCGTCGCGCAGGAAGTCGACCAGCGCGTCCGGCGCCATCGCCGCGACCGCGCCGCAGCTCTTGAGCTGCCGCGCCAGCGCCGCGACATAGGCCTCGCGGCCGCCGAGACCCGCCGGCAGCGCCGCCGGCACCGGGATCAGGCCGGCATACTGGCAGGCGAAGAACAGCGCCAGCACGTCCGGGTCGGTGTCGGCCAGCAGCATGATGCGGCTGCGCGGCGCGAAGCCCGCGCGGATCAGCCCGCGCGCCAGCGCGATGGCCCGCTCGCGCAGTTCGCGATAGGGCAGGGTCGCGACGAGCTGGCCGCGCGCCGAGTAGAAGTTGCAGCCGGTCGCGCCGCGCGCGGCGTAGTCGAGCCCCTCCGCCAGCGTGGCGAAGTCGGCTCGGCGATAGGACAGGCCATCGCTGGTGGTGGGCGTCGGGCTCATCGGCTCGCAGAAATGGGAGGGCGCGGCATCACATCGCGTGATGGGCAAATCGGCGCGGCACCTTTACAAGACCACTTCGCGGTCAGCAACCGGGATCTTGCAGGGAGGCGCGATGCGAGTCTTGATCGTTCTCCGAGCATTGGCGGTGGCCGCCGGCCTGATCCTCGCGGCCTGCGCCAGCCAGCAGCGCGACGTGACGCCGCCGTTTGCGCCCGCCGCCGGCCAGGGCCTGTTCCTGATCATCACCGACATCCATTTCGACCCGTTCGCCGATCCGGCGCTGGTCCCGCGGCTGATCGACGCCGATGTCGAGGCCTGGCAGGGCATTCTCGAGAGCGGCGGGCAGGGCTTCGCCCAGTACGGCAGCGACGCCAATTACCCCCTGATGCGCTCGGCGCTGCAGACGGCATCCGGCATGGTGCCGCGGCCGGACTTCGTCCTCTACGCCGGCGACTATCTGGTGCATCAGTTCGAGGCCAAGTTCGAAGCGAACGGCGGCCATCCCGAGGCGTTCGGCGACTTCGTGGTCAAGACCATGACCTTCGCCTCGGAGCAGCTGCAGGCCGCCTTCCCGGACACGCCCGTTTACGGCACGCTCGGCAACGACGACGCGATCTGCGGCAATTACATGATCGCGCCGGGGCGGCGCTTCCTCGCGGTGGTCGGCGATCTCTGGGCCCGGCAGAGCGCCCACCCCGAGGCGTTCGCCGATTTCGGCGTCGGCGGCTTCTACGTGGTGCCGCACCCGAGCGTGCCGGACCGCGACCTGATCGTGCTGAACACCGTCCTCTGGTCGGCCAACTACCAGAACCGGTGCAATCCCGGGGCCGGCGATCCCGGCGCCGCGCAGCTGGCCTGGCTGGAGTGGACGCTGTACCGCACGAAGCTGCGCGGCCGCACCGCCTCGCTGCTGTTCCACATCCCGCCCGGCATCGACGGCTTCACGTCCTCGCACGGCTCTGGCGCCTGCCGCGCTAACGTCACGCCTTTCCTGCGGCAGGAGTATGAGAAGCCCTTCCTCGCCCTGCTCGAGCGCTACCGCGACATCCTGCAGGAAGGCTATGTCGGCCATACGCACATGGACGACTTCCGGATCGTCAGCACGGCCGCCGGCGAGCCGATCCTGCTCAATCACATCACGCCCGCGATCAGCCCCATCTACCAGAACAACCCGGGCTTCGGGATCGTGCTCTACGACCGCGCAAGCGGCGACCTGCTCGACTACGCGACGGTCTATCTCGGCAACCTCGCGGCCGCCGGGCGGGGCGAGCCGGCGCGCTGGGCGGTCGAGTACACCTTCCGCGACACCTACGGCTACACGTCCTACGACCCCGCCACGGCGCTCGATCTCGCGCGGGCGATCCGCTCCGATCCGACCGTGCGCGACGACTACATCGCGTTCTACCCGGTGACGACGGCGTCGACCAAGCCTCCCATCGACGCGCAGAACTGGCTTGCCTATTCCTGCGCCCAGACCGAGCTCGACAGCGAAGCGTTCGCCGCCTGCTACTGCGGCGAGTAGGGCGAATCCGGCGGCGCCCGGCGGCTCAGAACCGTTCGCGGTCGTAGTAGTCGACCGTGTTCTCGGCGCGGAACATCTTGCGCAGGCCGTGATGCTGCCGGGTGACGATGGAGACCTTCTGCGAATCCGGATACTCGCAGGCGTCGAGCTCGGCGCGGGTCGAGAGCGCGAGATAGCGCATCGTCGTCTTGCCGGTGTTGATGATCTGGTGCGCCACCTCCGCGCCGCCGGTCGGGCAGGCGATCACGTCGTGCTTGCGGATCGGGTATCGCTGGTCGCCGAAGCGCAGCTCGCCTTCGCCCTCGATGATCAGGAACATCTCCTCCTCGCCATGATGGCTGTGGAAGGGGCACTGCACCTTGCCCGGCGGCAGCACGGTGAGATTGTAGCCGAGCTT
>DASUGG010000349.1:0-3137 GCA_036274135.1 Geminicoccaceae bacterium | reverse complement strand
AGCCTCGGCATGACCGGGCAGCCGGAGCTGGAGATCGACCTCGCGCCGCTGCCGCCGGCGGCGCTGGTGACCGACATCGTCTACAACCCACTCGAGACCCGCCTGCTGGCGGCAGCGCGGGCGCGCGGCCACAGGGCGGTCGACGGCCTCGGCATGCTGCTGCACCAGGCGCGGCCGGGCTTTCGCGCCTGGTTCGGAGTCGATCCGGAGGTCGACGAGGAGCTGCGCGCGGCCGTCCTGGCGGGGCTCGGCTGAGATGTTCCTGCTGGGCCTCACCGGCTCGATCGGCATGGGCAAATCGACGGCGAGCGCCGGCTTCCGCTGCTTCGGCATTGCGGTCTTCGATTCCGACGCCGCGGTGCACGGGCTGCTGGCTTCGGGCGGCGCCGCGGTCGCGGCGGTCGACGCGGCGTTTCCGGGCTGCCGCAAGGGCGATGGCATCGATCGCGCCGCGCTCGGCCGCGGCGTGTTCGGCGATCCGGCGCGCCTTGCGCGCCTCGAGGCGATCCTGCATCCGCTGGTGCGCCGGGCGCAGCGGCGCTTCCTGGCGCGCTGCTGCGCCGCCGGCCGGCGGCTCGTGGTGCTCGACATCCCGCTGCTGTACGAGACCGGCGGCGAGCGGCTCGTCGATGCCGTCGCGGTGGTCAGCGCGTCGGCGGGCGTGCAGGCGCGGCGCGTGCTGCGGCGGCCGGGGATGAGCGCCTCGCGCCTCGAGGCGATCCTGCGCCGCCAGCTGCCCGACGCCGACAAGCGGCGGCGCGCCGACTTCGTGATCCGCACCGACCTCGACCTGCGCCGGGCCAAGGCGCAGATCGCCCGCGTGATCGACGCCGCGCGCGCCCGCCCCGCCCGCGCCTGGCCGCGCCGCTGGCCGCTGATCGCGTGACGGATGCCGACGTGACAGCGGCGGCCGTTGGCGCTAGCAACGGGGCCACGAGAGCCCCGAGAACTGCCGGAGCCGCGATGCGCGAGGTCGTGACCGACACCGAAACCACCGGGCTGGAGCCGGCCGACGGGCACCGGCTGGTCGAGATCGGCGCGATCGAGCTGTTCAACCATGTCCCGACCGGCCGCGTGTTCCACAGCTACATCAATCCCGAGCGCGAGATGTCGGCCGAGGCGCTGCAGGTGCACGGCCTCACCAGCGCGTTCCTGCAGGACCAGCCGGTGTTCGCCGAGGTGGCCGAGGCGTTCCTGGAGTTTCTCGCGAGCGACGGCGACGCCAATCCCGCGCCGGCCCGCCTCGTGATCCACAACGCCGCCTTCGACCTCGCCTTCATCAATCACGAGCTGCGCCGGGTCGGCAGGCCGATCCTGGAGAGCGAGCACGTCGACACCCTGCTGCTCGCCCGGCAGCGCTTCCCGGGCGCGTCGAACAGCCTGGATGCGCTGTGCCGGCGCTGCAATGTCGATGCGACGGCGCGCACCCGGCACGGCGCGCTGCTCGACGCGGAGCTGCTCGCCGAGGTCTATCTGTGGCTGATGGGCGGCCGGCAGCCCGATCTCGGGCTGCTGGCGCAGGCCGCCGGCGGGGTCGTCGTGCAGCTGCGCGAGCGGATCGCACGGCCGGCCCGGCCGCATGCGCCGAGCCCGGCGGAGCTCGCCGCGCACGAGGCGTTCCTGGCGCAGCTCAGCAACCCGATCTGGCACAGCTGAGGCCGGCGACCGGTCGTAGCGCCGCCCCGGGTCTTGGCCAAGGCCGCGCCGCTCCGCTACAAACGGCGGAACCCTACCGGAGACAGGCATGGCCAAGATCAAGGTGGCGAAGCCGATCGTCGAGATCGACGGCGACGAGATGACCAGGATCATCTGGCGGATGATCAAGGAGCAGCTGCTGCTGCCGCATCTCGATCTCGACACCCTGTACTACGACCTGCGCATCGAGAACCGCGACGCCACCGACGATCGGATCACGATCGAGGCCGCCGAGGCGATCAAGCAGCACCATGTCGGGGTCAAATGCGCCACCATCACGCCCGACGAGGCGCGCGTGAAGGAGTTCGGCCTGAAGCAGATGTGGCGCTCGCCCAACGGCACGATCCGCAACATCCTGGGCGGCACCCTGTTCCGCGAGCCGATCATCTGCAGGAACGTGCCGCGCCTGGTGCCGGGCTGGACCGAGCCGATCGTGATCGGCCGCCACGCCTATGGCGACCAGTACCGCGCGACCGACCTGCGTGTGCCCGGCCCCGGCAAGCTGACCCTGACCTTCACGCCCGACGACGGCTCGGCGCCGCAGCAGTACGAGATCTTCCGCTTTCGCGAGGGCGGCGTGGCGCTCGGCATGTACAATCTCGACGGCTCGATCCGCGACTTCGCCCGCGCCTGCATGAACTACGCGCTGATGCGCGGCTACCCGCTCTATCTCTCGACCAAGAACACCATCCTCAAGGTCTATGACGGCCGCTTCAAGGACCTGTTCCAGGAGGTGTTCGAGGCCGAGTTCGCGGCGCAGTTCGCGGAACGCGGGTTGACCTACGAGCATCGCCTGATCGACGACATGGTCGCCGCGGCGCTGAAGTGGAGCGGCGGCTTCGTCTGGGCCTGCAAGAACTACGACGGCGACGTGCAGAGCGACACGGTGGCCCAGGGCTTCGGCTCGCTCGGGCTGATGACCTCGGTGCTGATGACGCCGGACGGCAAGACGATCGAGGCGGAGGCGGCGCACGGCACGGTGACCCGCCACTACCGCCAGCACCAGCAGGGCAAGCAGACCTCGACCAACCCGATCGCCTCGATCTTCGCCTGGACCCGCGGCCTGGCCTACCGCGGCAAGCTGGACGGCACGCCCGCGGTCGAGCGGTTCGCGGCCACCCTCGAGCGGGTCTGCGTCGAGACCGTCGAGAGCGGCCGCATGACCAAGGACCTGGCGCTGCTGATCGGCCCCGATCAGCCCTGGCTGACGACGCAGCAGTTCCTCGACGCGCTCGCGGACGAGTTGAGCCGCGCGCTCGGCGACTGAGCCGACCGCATGCCCGGCCCCAACGCGGCGCGGCTGTCGATCCGGATCGACCTTCCGGGCGGCCGCCGGGTCGGGCCGGGCAAGATCCGCCTGCTCGAGCTGATCGACGAGACCGGCTCGATCTCGGCTGCCGGCCGCGCCATGGCGATGTCCTACCGCCGAGCCTGGCTGCTGG
>DASUGG010000348.1:0-15372 GCA_036274135.1 Geminicoccaceae bacterium | reverse complement strand
AGTGGGATTCGAACCCACGGTACGCTCGCGCGTACAACGGTTTTCGAGACCGCCCCGTTCGACCGCTCCGGCATCCCTCCGGTCGACACGTCAGGGGCTCAGGTGGTGCGCCGAAGGCGCATCTGCCACCCGCGCCGCGCGCGTCACTATCACGAACCCGCCGCGCCTGCCAAGGCCACCCGGTCCTCCGCCCCGGACCGCGCCGCCGGGCGCGGCCCGATTCGGCTACGCCAGCCGCCCGGCCCGGCCTAGCGCAGCCCGGCATCCACGATGAAGCACTGCTTGGTGATCATGCCGCTGTCGTCGGCCGCGAGGAACAAAGCCATCCGGGCGATGTCGGCCTCCGCCAGCCGCGCCTTCAGGCACTGCCGCGCGATCACCGCTGCGACCTGGGCGGCGTCGGTGTACCACAGCTCGAGCTGGCGGCGGGTGAGCACCGCGCCGGGCGCGATCGCATTGACCCGGATGCCGTCGTCGCCGTACTCGCGTGCCAGGCTGTTGGTCATCCCGACGATCGCCGCCTTGGCCGCGCTGTAGGCCACCAGGTCGGCGGCGCCGCCGCCCATCCAGGCGATCGAGCTGAGATTGACGATGGCGCCGCCGCCCGCCGCCCGCATGTGCGGCCGTACCGCCTGGCAGGCGAAGAAGTGATGGTCGAGGTTCAGCGCCAGCACCCGGCGCCAGGATTCCGGGCTGACCTCCTGGCTGGCCTGCCGCTGGTCGTTGCCGGCGTTGTTGACCAGCACGGTGATGGGCCCGAGCGCCGCATGCACCTCCGCGACGGCCGCGCGCAGGGCAGCGATGTCGGCGACGTCGCAGTGCAGGAAGCGCGGCGTATGGGCGCCCCGCGCCAGCCCGGCGACCAGCGCCTGCGCCGCCTGGCTCTGGATGTCGAGGAACGCGACTCTGGCCCCGTTGCCCGCGAACTGGCGCACCATCTCGGCGCCGATGCCCGACGCGCCGCCGGTGATCAGCACGACTCGGTCCGCCAGGCTCGGGTAGGTCGCGAAGGTCATGGGGCCTCCCAGGCGATACACGGTCGGATCAGCGGCTCGCCGGGCGGATTGAACGCGCCCTGCGCATGTCGAGCGCGAAGCGCATCCGTGGCCGGGCCGCCTCGGCGTCGATATGGGCGATCACCTCGCGGCCGACGGGTTTCCACCGGCGGCGATTTGCGCCACAATCGCATGCTCGGACACGACAGGGAACGGCGAAGCCATGCTGCAGTCGCAAGCGCGCGCGCCCGGGCGGGGCGCGCAGGAGCAACCCGATGCGTTCGAGCTGCGGCCGCTCAGCCGCACGCTCGGCGTGGAGATCCTCGAGGTCCAGGTCGCGGCGTTGGACGATCCCGGCTTCGAGCGGGTCTACGACGCGTTCCTCGAGCACCAGCTGCTGCTGTTCCGCGACCAGGATCTGGCGCCGGCCGCCCAGGTGGCGTTCGCGCGCCGCTTCGGCTCGGTGCAGGTGCACGTGCTGAACCAGTACCATGCCGACGGCTTTCCCGAGATCTATTACCTGTCGAACCTGGACGCCGCCGGGCAGCCGAGCGGCAGGCATCCCGACAAGGGCACGGTGCATTGGCACACGGACGGCTCGTGGGCGCGCCGCGCCGGCCAGGCGACCATGCTCTATGCCGACCGGGTGCCGAGCCAGGGCGGCGAGACCCGGTTCGCCAGCATGTACGCGGCCTACGACCACCTCGACGAGCCCACCAAGGAGCGGCTGGCGTCGCTGCGCGCCGTGCACTCCCTCGATTTCTCGCGCACCCGCCGGCACGGCGAAGACCTGATGACCTCGGAGCAGAAGAAGGCGAGGCCGCCGGTCGCGCATCCGATCGTGCGCACCCATCCCGAGACCGGCCGCAAATGCCTGTTCCTCGGCGATCACGCCTGGCGCATCGAGGGCATGCCGGAGGAGGAGGGCAGGCGGCTGATCGACGAGCTGAACGCCGCCATCATCCGGCCGGAGCTGGTCTATACCCACCGCTGGCGGCCGCATGATCTGGTCGTCTGGGACAACCGCTGCATGCTGCACAAGGCCGAGCCCTACGATGTCGCCAAGGAGGCGCGCGTCCTGCGCCGCTGCACGGTGGTCGGCGAGGTGCCGATCTAGGAGCTATCTCGACGTCGAGGCTTGCGACGCGCATTCCGGCAGGCGCACGAGTTGCTTGGTCTTGGCGAGAGCCTCGGGCTTGGCGCACGGCGGGAAGCCGGCAAGCCGCATGGCGTCGATGAAGCGCTGGCGCTCGGCGCTATTGTAGCCGGGCTCGTTGGCGATGCTTTCGATGGTCAGATCCGGACGTCGTTCGAGCGCTTTTTGGCCTCAGAGCTTCGCTCCGCCTGCGCAGGACGAGGGTCGGACCGCTCGTCGGCCTGAACCTGACGCCGGACCGGGCCGAAAGCAAGCAGCAATGACGAAGTGTCGCGCGGCCGGGATCGGCAGGAAGCGGCGCGCCGCCGGCGAGGGTCGACGATCGCCGCGGGGCCGTCAGCCTCGATCGGCGAACGCGCGTCAACGCGTATTGTCGCTGCGGTCGCCTTTCTCGCCGGTCTCGATGGGGCCTGGATCAACGGCCAGACCCTGCGCGCCAGCGGCGGAATCACCCGAGAGCCGATCCGAGAAGGTCGGCAGGGCCAGCGTGGATCTTCCGCCCGAGCGCTACGCCGTTGCTCAGTCCGGCAGCTCCGCCTGTCGCACGGCGACGAGGCTTCTGCGCTGCAACGCCTTGGCGATGCCCAGGCAGACGAGGGCGACCGTCGCGAGGCCGGGCACCATCAGGTGAGCCGGACGCAGGCCGACCTCGTCGGCCAGGCCGCCGAGCAGGGCCGGCATCGACAGGATCGACAGGCCCACCGCCAGCATGAAGCGGGCGCTCGCGGCGTCAGCCTGCGGGCCAGCTGCCTCGATCGCGAAGCCGACGGTGAGCGGGTAGAGAGGCGCGATGCCGAGGCCGAGCACGAACAGCCCGACCACTGCGCCGAGCGGCCAGCCGAGCCCCCAGTACACGAGAAAGCCGAGGATGGTGACGAGGAGGGCGGCAAGGAATAGGTGCCAGGCCACGACGCGCCGCACGAGGACGCCTGCCGCCAGCCGGCCGGTGAGCATGGCTACCGAGAAGGCGGCCGCGCCGGCCGCCGCGGCCGCCGCGGACAGGCCCACGACGCGCTCGAGGAACGCCGGGGCCCAGAACAGCACCGAGAACTCGAGCGCGACGACGGCGCCGAGCATGCACCAATAGGCCCAGTAGGCGGCGGACAGGCTGGCGCGCTCGGTGGCCGGCAGGTCGGCCGGATCGGCGAGCGGCACGTTGCGAAACAGCAGCAGGATCGCGCCGCCCATGACGGCGCCGAGCAGCACGGCGCCGCGCCAGCCGAGCGACAGCGACAGGCAGAGGGTCATGGCCAGCGGCCCCATGATCGCGAAGAGGTAGGAGACGGCAGCGCACTCGCTGAACGCCTCGTCGCGATGCTCGCCGTGGATCTCGGCGAGGAACGCGAAGACCATCGCCGGGATCAGGGCGCCTGGGGCGCCGATCAGCACGCAGCTGCCGACGCTGATCCAGGCGGCTGGCGCCAGGCAGAGCAGGACGGCCCCCGCCGAGATGCCGCCGGTGGCGAGCCAGAGCGCCCGGCGCCGGCCGAGCCGGCGGATGATCCGGTCGCCGAATAGCCCGACCGCGAGCATGCCGATGGCGATCGCGCTGAAATGCAGGCTGGCCGCACGGTAGCTGAGGTCCAGCTCGGCCTTGAGGAACGGGAGGATGTTGCCCTGGATGTTGAGAAGGTAGGTGAAGAACCCCAGCATGAGGTAGCTGAGCCAGGTGACCCGGCCGCGCCTGATCCCCGCTGCGTTCGCCCTCCGAGCGGCATGCTCCATCCAACCCGCTTTCGGCAAAAGCCCGCGCCCGCGCCACCTTACGCATGTCGGTGGTGCGCGGCCCACCCTTGCGCGGCTTGGGACAGGGGTCCGAACGGCGCGCTTTCTGAGGGCGGCGCCGGCATCGGCGTCGCCCCCCTGGACGGCGTTCAGCGGGATGCTGGACGCGTTGGGCGCTCCGACGGCCGCCCGTCCGTCCCATCGCTCCGCGAAATGGCGTTAGCTGTGCGGCGCCATGTCGCCCCACAGCTCGCTCAGGCGCTGGTCGCGACCGCACGCCCAGCGGTAGTATTTGTAGCGGAGCGGATTCTTCTGGTAGTAGTCCTGATGATAGTCCTCTGCCGGATAGAAGGCGCCCGCCGCCACGATCTCGGTGACGATCTCGCCTGCGAACGGCTTGTTCTTCTCGAGCTCGGCAAGCGATTGCTCGGCGATGCGCTTCTGCTCGTCGTCCGCATAGAAGATCGCGGTCCGGTACTGGTGGCCGTGATCGCAGAACTGGCCGTCGACCTGGGTCGGATCGACATTGTGCCAGAACACGTCGACCAGCTGCTCGTAGGCGATCTTCGAGGGATCGTAGACCACCCGCACGGCCTCCGCATGGCCGGTGCCGCCCGCCGAGACCTGCTCGTAGGTCGGGTTGGCGAGCATGCCGCCGGTGTAGCCGGAGGTGGTCGAGATCACGCCGTCGAGCGCGTCGTAGGGCGGCTCCATGCACCAGAAGCAGCCGCCGGCGAAGATCGCGGATGCCTGTCCGGGCTCCAGCGCTTCCTGCGCGCCCGGCGCGGCCTTGATGGCCGGGTCCTGCGCGAGGGCAGCGACGCCGGCGACCGTCGCGGCGATCGCGAGGCCGGCGATCAGGCCCGTCGCCAACTTACCCATGGCAAATCCCCCGTGCTGACCGGTTCGATGTGCTGACATGGCGCATCGGCGCGAACTTGCCAAGCTGCCGCGGGCGCCACGCCGGCGCACCATGCATCACGACTTCTCCAGCCGGCCGTGATGCGGCTGCGTCGCCTCCCGCCGTCAGGCCTGCCACTCGGTGTGCAGGCGGGCGTCTTCGGTGTTGACGATCGTCCGGCCGATCGGCCACAGCGACAGGGCGGCGAGCTTCAGATGCGCCCAGGCAAACGGGATGCCGATGATCGTGATCGCGAGCAGGATCGCGGTCACCAGATGGCCGAGCGCCAGCCACCAGCCGGCGAGCACCAGCCAGATCAGATTGCCGATGAAGCCCAGCGGTCCGGTGCCCAGGTCGCCGCCGCCGATCCGGTCGCGCGGCAGCACGGTCCGGCCGAACGGCAGGAAGGTGTAGAGCGTGATGTTGAAGGCGGCGCGCGCCCACGGGATGCCGATGATGGTGATCGTCATCAGCACCGTGGCCAGCAGCCAGCCGGCCGCCATCCACAGCCCGCCGGTGAGGATCCAGAGTATGTTCAGGATCAGGCTGAGGAGCGACAAGCGGAGCCTTTCTTCGACGCGAGGCGTTGGCACGCGATGTGATGGAGCATATGGGATCGCCCGCGGCCGAGCGAAACCGGGCTGAGGCGCGGCGGCTCGTGACCGGGCTGCTCCGGTGGTTCGACGCGACCGTCCTCGACCTCGGCCGCCAGCTCCGCCTGTCCTACCTGCCGCCGCTGATGATCTATCTCGCCGCCGGGATCTCGGGCCTCACCGCCATCGTCGGCACCTTCTTCATCAAGGATTACCTGGGACTGTCGGCGGCCTTCCTGGCCGGGCTCTCCTTCTGGGCAGGCATTCCCTGGGCGCTGAAGATGCCGCTCGGCCATCTGGTCGATCTGATCTGGCGCTGGAAGTTCCTCCTGGTCTATCTGGGCGCCGCCCTGATCGCGCTCAGCATCGTCATCATGTACGGCCTGATCGCCTACCCGGCGGCGATGGCCTCGGTCATGCCGGTCGAGGCGTGGTACGTGCTCAGCGTGCTGCTGGCGCCCGTCGGCTACGTCGTCCAGGACGTCGTCGCGGACGCCATGACCGTCGAGGCGGTGCCGCTGCTCGACAACGAGGGCAGGCCCTATTCCGAGCCGCAGATCAAGCTGATGCACACGACCATGCAGACGCTCGGGCGCTTTGCGGTGATCGGCGGCCTCGTGATGGTGGCGCTGCTCAACATCTCGATGTTCGCCGGCGTCGAGACCATGTCCGAGGCTGAGAAGATCGAGGTCTACGGGCGGATCTATCTGATCGCGCTGGCGATCCCGGCCCTCTCGATCACCGGCGTCATTCTCGGCGGCATCCTGCTGCGCCGTCGCGCACGGCGTTGGCGGGCGCTCGGCGTGGCCGAGGAACGCATCGAGGCGCTGTTCCGGCCGGCCGAGCCGACCCGTCCGAACTGGTGGATCTTCGGCGGCAGCCTCGCCTTCGCCGCCTTCACGCTGGCGATCGGGCTCGGCGAGGTGCCGTTCGCCCAGGAGATCATCTTCTGCGGCTCGATGGCGATCGTCGGCTTCCTGATCTATCGCCTGCTGCTCGAGATCGATCCCGAGATCCGCGGCCCGTTGGTCGGCACCGCCGTGATCGTCTTTGTCTTTCGCGCCACGCCCCTGCCGGGGCCGGGAGCCACCTGGTTCCAGATCGACGTCTTGGGCTTCGATCAGGAGTTCCTCTCGGTCCTCTCGCTGATTGCGTCCGGCCTGGCGCTGGCCGGCATGGTGGTGCTGCGTCCGCTGATGGCTCGCCGTTCGATCGCCTACGTCGTCGCGCTGCTGACCATCGCCGCCGGCATCCTGTCGCTGCCCAACATCGGCCTCTATTACGGCGTGCAGGAATGGACCGCGCGCTGGACGGGCGGGATCGTCGACGCGCGCTTCATCGCGATCGTCGACACGGCGCTGGAATCGCCGCTGGCGCAGGTCGCGATGATCCCCATGCTGGCCTGGATCGCGCGCAACGCGCCTGCGCATCTCAAGGCCACGTTCTTTGCCGTGATGGCGTCGTTCACCAACCTCGCGCTGTCGGCTAGCAGCCTGCTGACCAAGTATCTGAACGAGATCTTCATCGTGACGCGCGAGGTGCGCGACCGCGCGACCGGCGCGGCCCGGGTCCCCGCCGATTACAGCGAGCTCGGCATGCTGCTGATCACGGTGACCCTCATCAGCGTGCTGGTGCCGCTCGGCGTCATCGCGCTGACTCAGCACTCGCGCTTCCGCACCGAGCAGTAGCCGCGGCGGGCCGGTCCGAGGCAGGCCCGGGACGGCGGTCCCCGGAACCTTATCGGCAATGTTCGGTTCGTCTCCGGCAGGCTGCACGTGAGACCGGGGCACCGCTTGGCCATCCTCGACGTCGTACTGGGCCGCAGGCTGGCGAACCGCGAATCGGGCGAGCGCAAGATCGGCGCCTTCGAGGGCGTTCCCGCCATGGGACTCGATGGCCTGGGTTCGTCTGCATACGGGCCCGAGGCGGCGCTCACGGTCCTGATCCCGCTCGGCGTAGCGAGCCTCGCCTACATCGGGTGGGTCATGGCGCCGATCTTGGCGCTGCTCGCCATTCTGTGCGCTTCGTACTGGCAGACGATCCGCGCCTACCCGAACAACGGCGGAGCTTACATCGTCTCGAAGGAGAACCTCGGGACCAACGCCAGCCTGCTCGCCGCCGCGGCGCTGATGATCGACTACGTGCTGACCGTCGCCGTCGGGATCTCGGCAGGCGTGGCCGCGCTGGTCTCGGCGGTTCCCGCGCTGCATCCCTACATCCTGCCGTTGTGCCTCGGCATCCTTCTCCTGGTCACCGTCGCGAACCTGCGCGGCACGCTGGATGCCGGGCGCCTGTTCGCCGCCCCGACGTACCTCTTCGTCGCGAGCTTCGCGGCAATCATGGCGATCGGCCTGTACAAGGCGCTCGAATCCGGAGGGAGTCCGCAGCCCGTCGTGCCTCCTCCTGCGCTGGGCCACGCCACGGAGGCGGCGAGCGTTTGGCTGCTGCTGCGGGCATTCGCAAGCGGATGTACCGCCATGACCGGCGTGGAGGCCGTCAGCAACGGGATGAGCGCCTTCCGCGATCCGCCGGTCAAGTACGGGCATCGGACCCTTGCCGCGATCGTGGTGATTCTCGGCATGCTGCTCGCCGGGATCGCCTACCTCGCGACGGCGTTCGGCATCGGGGCGATGGATCAGACGAAGGAGGGTTACCGCAGCGTCCTGTCCCAGCTTGCAAGCGCCGTCGTCGGAGACGGGATCTTCTACTACGTCGCGATCGGCTCGCTGCTGTGCGTGCTGGCCCTGTCCGCGAATACGAGCTTTGTGGGCTTTCCCCGCCTCTGCCGGATGATCGCGCAGGACGGCTTCCTGCCGAAGCCCTTTGCCGTGGTCGGCCGCCGCCTCGTGTTCTCGGTCGGCATCCTCTACCTGGCCCTGTGGGCGGGACTGCTTCTCACGGTGTTCGGGGGGATCACCGATCATCTGATCCCGCTGTTCGCGATCGGCGCCTTCATGACGTTCACCTTGTCTCAGGCCGGAATGGTGGCGCATTGCTTCGCGTCATGCGACAGAACAAATCCGCACCCGACCGGCGAGCCCACAAGGTTCACTTCGGGATCAATGCCCTGGGAGCGGCGACGACGGCGATTGCGCTCTTGGTGATCGTATCGGCCAAGTTCACCGAGGGGGCATGGATCACCATTGTCGTCATTCCCGGTGTGATCGTGCTCCTGAAAGCAGTGCGGCGCTATTACGACGAAATTGCAACTCACTTGCGAGAGCCCGGGCCGCTGGAGCTTCGCGGCACCAAGCCTCCCATCGTGCTCGTCGCGCTGGAGGACTGGAGCAAGGTAGGCGATAAGGCGATCGCCTTCGCCATGAGTCTCTCACCCGACGTGATCGGGGTTCATCTCAGCCATCTGGAAGGGCCGGACAGCGAGGAGCATGACCACACGTTGCAAGCGCGATGGCAAGAGGATGTCGAGGAGCCCTCGCGGCGGGCCGGACTGAGACCGCCTCGGCTCATGATCCTGCCCGCGCAATACCGCGCGATCCACGAGCCGCTGCTGAAACTTGCCGAAGAGCTGCAGGCGAAGTTCGCGGGCAGACGTATCGCGGTGCTCATTCCCGAACTCGTCAAACAGCGATGGTACCAGACGATCATGCATACGCATCGCGCCCGTCGTCTGCGCTCTCAGCTTCTGAAGCACGGCGGGCCTGGCCTCACGGTGATCAATGTGCCGTGGTATCTGGATGAGGTGGAATCTTCGGCTGAAATGCGTGTGACTGCCTAGTGTTGCTGGTCCGCCCAGAGACCAGGCCGCGTGCGCTGTCGCGAAGCCGATTCGCGGATCGCGCCGGCGCGCTCGGCGGCCGGGACGATGCCGTCGGCGAGCAGCCCGTGCAGCTGCCGCACATAGCCGTTGCGGCCCGATGGGGCGTCCGGGTCCGAAGTGATCGCCGCGGTCAGGCCGAGGTCCGGCACGACGTAGAGCATCTGGCCGCCATAGCCCCAGGCATAAGCCACGGGATGGCCGCGGGCACGCACCAGGAACCAGCCGTAGCCGTAGGCGTGGCCGGTGAAGAACGAGCTGGTGCGCGGCGTCCAGGAGGCCTCGACCCAGCTCCGCGGCAGTACCTTCGCGCCGTTCCATGTGCCGCCTTGGCGGTACATCTCGCCGAAGCGCAGCAGAGCGCGGGGCGAGAGCGCCATGTTGTTGCCGCCGAGATAGAAGCCCTGCGGGTCGCGGGTCCAGGGCGGAATCTCGATGCCGAGCGGCTCGCCCAGCCAGTCGCGCGCCAGCGCCAGCGTGCTGCGGCCCGACGCCCGCGTGAGCGCCGCCGACAGCAGGTGGTAGCTGCCGGTCGAGTACAGCATGCGGCCGCCGGGCTCGGCCACGAACGGCCGGGTCAGGACGTGGCGGAGCCAATCCGGGCTCGTCACCCAGCGACCGTAATTGCGGCCGGAGGTGCGCTCGAGCCCGGCCCGCATGCTCAGCAGATGATCGATCGTGATCGCGCCGACCCGCGGATCGGCGTCGGCCGGCACGAGGTCGCCCAGCACCGGCGCGACCTGCTGCTCGACCCCCTCCAGCACGCCGCGCGCGATCGCCGCCCCGACCAGCGCCGCGATCACCGACTTGGAGACCGACTTGACGTTCACCGGCGCGTCCAGCCGCGGGCCGCGCAGGCGTTCCGCCAGGACCTCCTCGCCGTGCCGGGCGACCAGCAGGCCGTGCAGGCCGGGCAGCGTCCGGGCGCGCGCCAGCGCTGCGCGGGCCAGCGCCGGATCGAGACCCGCCCGGGCGGGCGCGGCGCATGGCGTCGCCAGCCAAGCGCCGGCGCCGAGCAGCAGCCGGCCGGCCAGCGCCATGGCGGCGCGGCGCTCGAACCGGCGCCCGTGGCCCGCGCCCGCGGCGTCAGGCCGCGGCGCGGGTCCGCCGGCGTGGCTCACCTGCGGTCGCCGCTCCCACGGTGGCCTTCGGCGTCGGTCTGCTGCCGCGGCTCGGCGAGCGCGCGCAGCACCCTTCGCAGCCTCTCCGGAACCGGCTCCTCCAGCATGTCCGCTCCGATCTGGCGCAGCGCCTCGTCGAGCGGGTCGATCGAGTCGACACCCGCGCGACGCTCCCTCGGCCCCTCGCTCTCCTTCATCAACGCTCCTCGGTGCAGGATCTGCTTTGCTTGGTTCCCGGAGGTGGTATAGTGGCGAGCATGAAGAAAGGGCACCGTCGTCCTCGATAGGAACATCGTTCCAACGCGCCTCGCCACCCTTCGTTCCCCAACGTCGATCTCCCGAGGGAGGATTTCGCGAGGATGGGCAAGTCAATCAAGGCCGAGGACGTCCTCCCGCATGTGCCCCGTCTCCGCCGGCACGCGCGGCTGCTGTCCGGCTCGAAGGACGTCGGCGACGAGTATGTGCGGATCGCCCTCGAGCTGATCGTGGCCGAGCCCGGGCGGCTGGCCGGCGGCGACGAGCGCACGATGCTGTTCCGGTCGTTTCACGCGGTCTGGTCGGCGCTCAACGACAGCTCGCAGCGCAAGGCGGGCGACGCGATCACGATCGAGGACCGCCTGGATCAGGGCCTGGCGGCGCTGGCGCCGATCGAGCGGCGCGTGCTGCTGCTCGCGGTCGTCGAGGAAATGACGCTCGAGCAGGTGGCGACGATCCTCGATCTCGATGTCGGCACCGTGCGCGGCCACCTGACCAAGGCGCGCAGCCATCTGCGGCACGAGGTCGAGCTTCCCGTGCTGATCATCGAGGACGAGCCGATGATCGCGATCGAGCTCAGCCAGATCGTGCGCGAGATGGGGCTGAGCGTGGCCGGCACCGCGGCGCGCCAGGACGAGGCCGTGGTCGCCGCCGCGACGGCCGACGCGGAGCAACTCGGGCTGGTGCTGGCGGACATCCAGCTGCAGGACTGCGGCAACGGCATCGCCGCGGCGCAGCAGATCCTCGAGCGCTACAGCGTGCCGATCGTGTTCGTCACCGGCTTTCCCGAGCGGCTGCTGACCGGCAACGGTCTCGAGCCGGCTTTCGTGGTCGCCAAGCCATTCGACGCCGAGGGGCTGAAGGTCACGATCGCGCACGCTTTGTCGACCTACGCCCGCGAGAAGGACGCGGTCGCGCACCGGACGAACCTGCTCGCCAAGCTGCGCGAGATCAACGGCAGGACGGGCGTGGGCGTCTCGCCGGCCGGCTGAGCCGCCGCAAACGGCCCTCAGATCTCGTCGCGCGGACCGCGCAGCGGGATCGTCAGCGTGCCTTCCAGGCCCGTCGGCAGGAAGTCGAGCCTGGCCTCGCCGCCGAACTCGTGCGCGATGTTGAACTCGATCAGCTGCGTGCCGAAGCCGCGGACGGTCGGTCTCGCGACCTGCGGGCCGCCGGACTCCTTCCAGCCCAGCAGCAGCCGGCGGTCCGGCCCGATCCGCCATTGGATCGCGATCCGGCCCGCCGGCGCCGACAGGGCGCCGTACTTCGCCGCATTGGTCGTCAGCTCGTGGATCACCAGGCTGAGCGTGAGGGCGGGCTTCGGGTTGACCAGCAGCCTCGGCCCCGAGATGACCAGCGCGTCGGCGCGGTCCCTGGCATAGGGCTCGAGCTGCTGCACGATCAGGTCGCGCAGCGTCGCCGCGCTCCACTTCGTGCTCGCGAACAGGGTGTGGATCTTGGCCAGCGCCGCGATGCGGCCGCCGAAGGCGATGCGGAACTCCTGCACCGACGGCGCGTGCTTCAGGGTCTGCGTCGCGATCGCATTGACGATCGCCAGGGTGTTGCGCACGCGATGGTTCAGCTCGTCGATCAGGAACTCCATCCGCTCCTCGTCGCGCTTGCGCGCGCCGATGTCCTGGCTGATCGTCGCGAAGCCGAGCGGCCGGCCGTCCTCGTCCTGCAGCATGAAGACGCTGAAACTCATCCAGACCGGTTCGCCGGTCTCGAAATGCCTGAACCTGATCTCGATCGTGCCGTGCCCGCCTCGCAGCACCCCGGGCAGAAACGCATCGGTGACGCGGGCGCGGTCCTCGGGAAAGAAGAGCTCGCCGATCGAGGTCGCACGGGCCTCGGCGGCGCTGTCGAGGCCGATCAGCGCGAGGCCTGCCTCGTTCACGAACAGCAGCCGGCCGTCGAGATCGCACATGGCGATGAGGTCGCGGCTGTTGTTGACCAGGAACGCGAACTTGCGCAGCTGCTCGTCGGCCTCCTTGCGCCCGGTGATGTCGCGCACGGTGCTGGTCATGCTGAGCGGCCGCCCGGCTTGGTCGTAGGCGGCCATGCCGTGATTGCTCAGCCATCGCACCTGGCCGTCCGGCCGGACGATGCGGGCGTCGATCTCATACGGCTTGTGCCCGGCGATCGCCGCCGTGAGCGCCGCCCAGAGGCGTTGGTCGTCGTCGGGGTGAACGAAGCGGCGGAAATGCTCGGGCGTCCCGTCGAACGAGCGGGTCCCGAAGATGCGGTAGACCTCGTCGCTCCAGGTGATCGCGTCGGTGGCCAGATCCCACGACCAGATGCCGGTGCGTGACGACAGCAGGGCCAGGCGCAGCTGCTCGTTCCTCTTCTCCAGCTCGCGCTGGTCCTCCTTGCGCTGGGTGATGTCGTTGATGAAGCCGTGCCACTGCAGGCTGCCGTCGGCGCCGGTCAGCGGCGTGCAGCGCACCCGCATCCAGACGAGGCCCTTGCTCGGATGGCGGTAGCGGAACTCGACGTCCCAGGGGGCCTCCTCGCGCGTGCCCTGCGCGATGGCGCGGCGTAGCTGCGCGAGATCGTCCGGCTCGATGCGGCGGAACAGCGGCGAGACGTCGCGGCGCACCTCGTCCGGCGCGATGCCGCAGATCTCGACCATGGTCGGGCTGGCATCGGGGAAGGCGCCGCCGCCGTCGGCGCAGGGCACGAAAGTGAACATCACGTACATGCGTGGTCAACGGCGTGGGCCCGGCCAGCGTGCCGAAGCCGGGGCGCGAAGGCGCGCCGCGTCATCGGCCGGCTGCCCGGGGCGTGGTGCGATGCTGCGGCGCGCGAAGCCGCGCCGGCTGCTGCCGGTCGGCAGCGGTGGTCTGTCGTGGCCTTTCCGCCGGCTCTCCGACAGGCTCGTCGGCCTCGACCCGGCCGCGCGCCTGGAGCCACAGCGCGATCGTCCAGCAGCCCAGCGCCCAGGCCGCGCCCAGGCTCCAGCCGGCGAGCACGTCGGTCGGCCAGTGCACGCCGAGATAGATCCGGCTCAACCCGATCAGCACCGTCAGCGTCGCCGCGAGCCCGACCAGGTAGAGCTTGAGGCGCCGGCGCGGTTGGGCGCGCGCGAGCAGCGCGCCGAGCGTCAGGTAGGTCACGGCCGCCATCATCGCATGGCCGCTCGGAAAGCTCGCGGTATGGACCTGCACGGCGTGCGGCACGAGGTCGGGCCGCGGCCGGTCGAAGCCGAGCTTGGTGAGCGTGCTGACGAGCATGCCGCCGCCGACCGCCGCCACCACCAGGACGGCCAGGTGCCCCTTGCCCTGCAGCAGCAGGAAGCCCACGACGGCAAGGCTCAGGAAGGTGAGCACGCTGAGGCTGCCGAGCGCCGTGAAGTCGCGCATCACGTCCGTGAACCAGTCCGGGCCGAGAGGATCGGAAGGGGCGGTGGCGCTGCGCAGGGCCAGAAGAATCGCCTTGTCGAAGGCATGCGTCTCGCCTTCGAGCACCTCGTCGGTCAGCTGCGCGAACAGCGCGAGGCTCGCCGCCGCCAGCGCCAGGGCGGCGAGCAGCGCCGCCTCGCGCCGCGCCGCCGGCAACCAGGCGCCCGTCCGCAGCGGCAGGCGGGCCGGCATGGTCCTGGCATGCGCGCGCAGCCGGCGCAACGCGGCCCGCCAGCGGCCCTCTGCCGCCTCGGCGGGTCGTCCCGGGAAGCCGCGGTCTCGGTTCATCTGCAAGATATAGGAGATGCGTGGGAAATCCGCCAAAGGGAGAGCGGGGTTAGGAGTTCATTAACCTAAATCGCGCAACGTCCCGGACGCCGATGGCGCAGCCGGATACAGCAAGGCCGGATACAGCAAGGGATGCGCGAACGTGCCCATCATCGCCTGTGTGGTCCAGCTCGGGATCTGCCTTTCGATCGCGGCGCTGGGGTTCCTGCTCGGCCTGCATGTCCAGTTCGCCGACGGCCTCGGCGCGACGCTCGCGGTGCTCTCGGGCGTGCTGGCGGTGCTCGCGGCCGCCGGCACGGCGCTCGGCGTATGGCTCGGCGCGGCGCTGCGCCGGCAGCCGCAGCCGCGGGACGATGCGTTGCGCGCCGCCGAGGAGAAGGTCCACCATCTGGTGCGCCACGACGCGCTGACCGGCCTGCCCAATCGCGGCGTCTTTCTCGAGCGGCTGTGCGCCGCGCTGGTGGGCGGCCGCCGGCGTGACCGGATGACGGGGGTGCTCTGCCTCGACCTCGTCGACTTCAGGGCCGTCAACGACACGCTCGGCTACGCGGCGGGCGACCTTCTGCTGCGCCACATGAGCGCACGCCTGCTCGCCAGCCTGCGCGAGACCGACACGCTGGCGCGCATGGGGCCGGACGAGTTCGCGATCATCCAGACCGACGTCGAGACGCCGGCGGGCGCGGCGCGGCTGTGCGAGCGCCTGCTGACGAGCATGGAGGAGCCGTTCGACCTGTTCGGGCAGGCGACGCACGTGCGGGCCAATATCGGCGTCGCGCTGTGCCCGACGGACGCGCCCGATGCCGAGCAGCTGCTGACGCAGGCGGGCCAGGCGCTGAGCCGGGCCAAGAAGACCGGGCCGCAGTCCTTCTGCTTCTTCGAGGGGGCGATGGACAGCGAGCTGCGGCAGCGCAAGGCGCTCGAGCAGGACCTGCACCATGCGCTGCCGCGCGGCGAGCTCGAGCTCCACTACCAGCCGCAGATCGACCTGGCGACGCGCAGCATGGTGGGCGTCGAGGCCCTGCTGCGCTGGCATCATCCCAAGCAGGGCCTGATCCCGCCGGACCGCTTCGTCCCGCTCGCCGAGGACAACGGCCTGATCCTGCCGATCGGCGCCTGGGTGCTGGAGCAGGCCTGCCGGCAGGCGCGGGAATGGCAGCGCGCC
>DASUGG010000347.1:0-15553 GCA_036274135.1 Geminicoccaceae bacterium | reverse complement strand
AGCGCCGCGTCGGTCTGGACGACGTCCTCGATCAGCCGCCCGGAGACACCGCGCAGCGTGCGGTGCAGCGCGCTGATCACGCCCGCCGTGACGGTCGCCTGCAGACCGAGCGGGTTGCCGATCGCGACCACCAGCTGCCCGACGCGCAGGGCCTTGGAATCGCCGATCGTCGCGGTCGGCAGGCCGCCGCGCGCGAGCCGCAGCAGAGCAAGATCGGTGTCAGGGTCCTCGCCGACGATGCGCGCCTCAATGCTGGTGCCGTCGGACAGGACGGCGTCGAGGCGGGCGGCGCCGCGCACGACGTGATCGTTGGTCAGGACGTAGCCGTCGGGCGTGATGATCACGCCCGAGCCGGCGCCCAGCACCGGCGCGAACGGATTGTCGGCGTCGTGCTCGGGCGCACGCCTGCGGACGGCCACCACCGCGGGCCCGGTGTGCTCCGCGACGTCGACCACGGTGCGCGAGAACGAGTCGAGGAGCGCCGCATCGTCCACTGCCAAATCCGCCGCCGGTCCGGGCGCTTGCGGGCCGCCGGCGGTATCGCTGATGAGCCGCAGCAAGGTTCTCTCCTTTGCCTCCATCGCCATGGGGGCGTGCATATAGGTGCCCGAAGGCCGGGAGAAAACCGGCGAGGCTTCGTCCGCCGACCGGCTTCGTGCTATGCAGACGTGCTGCTTCCAGCCATTCGGGACCCGAGCCATGTCAGCGAGCAGCTTCGAGGCCTTCCGGGCGAGCCTCGGCGACGCGGCGCCGCCGGCGGGCGTGAGCCCGGCGCTGGCGGCGATGTGGCACGAGGCCAAGGGCGACTGGCCGGCCGCGCATCGGCTGGCACAGGCGCAGGACGATGCCGACGGTGCCTGGGTGCACGCCTATCTGCACCGAGTCGAGGGCGACCTTGCCAACGCCGCCTACTGGTATCGCCGCGCCGGCAGGGCGGCGAGCGAGTTGCCCCTGCGCGACGAATGGACCGCGATCGTCAAGAGCCTGCTTGGCAGCGCTTCCGGCGCCAGCCGCGATTGAGGCAGGCCCCGGGATGGCCGCCGCACGGCCTGATCTTCCGTGGTCGGGCGGCGGCGCGATCAGCCGGACTGGCGTCGTGCTTCGCGCCGGCTCGACCGCTTGAAATATAGCCTGCGGCGGACGAACTCCGCCCTCTCGAACACCAGGATGAGCAGCAGCGACACCGCGAAGGGGACGAGCAGGTAGAACAGCCGGAAGACGATCAGGGCCGCGAGCACGTCGGCCGGATCGAGGTCGGGCAGGCCCATCACGAACACGATCTCGAGGACGCCGAGCCCGCCCGGGGCGTGCGACAGCAGCGCTGCGGTGAACGAGGCCAGGAAGATGCCCAGTACGATCACGAAGCCCGGATTGCCGGCGGCCGGCAGCGCGAAATAGATGATGCCGGCGGCGCCGGCCAGCTCCAGCGGCCCGATCACCAGCTGGCTCGCGACGATCCGAAGCCGCGGGTAGGTGATCTCGAAGCTGCCGATGCGAAGCGGCTTCAGCCCCATCCAGCTGCCGAGCACATAGAGCCCTATCAGCCCCAGCATCGCGACGCCGATGGCCATGACGAGGCCCTCCGGCACGCCGTCCACGAAGCGCCCGATCAGGTCGGGCTCGAGCAGCAGGATGATGCCGCCGAACTCCATGGTCCCGAGCACGAAGGTGAAGGAGCAGAGCGCGACGAGGATGCCGACCTCGGCCGCGCTCAGCCCGCGCGAGGTATAGGCGCGATAGCGCACCACCGCGCCGGAGAGCACCGAAGCGCCGATGTTGTGCGCCAGAGCGTAGGCGGTGAAGGAGCACAGCGTGACGAACGGCCAGGCGACCTTCTTGCGCAGATGCGACAGCGCGATCCAGTCGTAACCCGCCAGCGCGGTATAGGCGACGAGCGTGGCGCCGGCGGCAAGCAGCCAGCGATGCCATGGAATGGCGGCCAGGCTGTCGACGATGTCGTCCAGCGAGAGGTTGCGGATCTCGTGGTACAACAGCCATGTCGACACGACCACGGCGGTGACGCCGATGACCGGCCAGACATAGTCCCTAACCTTCATGTTTCGGCGCCTGCAGGTGACCACCAACGACGAGCACACGCAGCGTTGCCCCTTATACCTTTTAGCCCGCCGCGACCGAGAGATAGGGGCATCGGAGAAAAAAATGAGGGGAAGGTGTCAAGAAAAGGTGTGGGAGCCCTTCATGCCGCCGGGCTCTCCCGCCGCACGTTTCCCCCTTCGGCCCGCCAGCCACCCATCTCGCTTCGGATCGAGCCGCCCAAGACCGAGATCGTGGGGCCGGCGATCAGCGTCGATCCGAACGGCACGTTCTGCCCGCCGGGCCAAGCCAAGAAGGGCCGCTGCTGAGCGTCGCGCCTTAACGCCGCCTGAGGTTCGCGGGGTCGCCTGCAGGACCCTCGATCAGGTCCGGCTCGTCCAGGCTGCCGGCCCGCGCGGCGCCGGCCGGCGAGAGGCGACCACCGCCGGCTGCCGAACAGGGCCAAGAACAGGCCGCGCCCGCCCCGCCTCGCCATCGGGCTGCCATCTTGCGGCGGCGTGATCCTGGCCTCGCCTCGGTCCTGACGGCGAGGAACAGGCGATAGCCGGGCCAGTCGCCGTCCGATCGGCACGACGGCGGCGCGCTCGATGCGCCGCAGCCAAGGAAGTCCGTGGCCATGCCTCCCACGACGCCCTATCGTTATAGGACGAAGCGGGCGGTAGCGTTCTTTGCAGCCGGCGACCGGCCGCCTCGGGCAGCCGCGCCACGGGAGGCAGACATGATCGAGAAACGACCGTTCGGACGGACCGGCCACCGCAGCTCCGCCGTGATCTTCGGCGGCGCCGCCCTCGGCAAGGTCGACCAGCGCACCGCCGACGGCGTGCTCGAGGTTCTGCTCGAGCACGGAGTCAATCACATCGATACCGCACCCTCCTATGGCGATTCCGAGCTGCGCATCGGGCCCTGGATGGACCGCCATCGCGACGACTTCTTCCTCGCCAGCAAGACCCGCGAGCGCGGCTACGCGCCGGCACGGGACGAGATCCGCCGCTCCCTGGAGCGGCTGCGCACGGACCGGATCGATCTGATCCAGCTGCACTCGCTGTCGCATCCCGACGAGTGGGATCGCGCGCTGTCGGCCGGCGGGGCGCTGGAGGCCTGTATCGAGGCGCGCGAGCAGGGCCTGGTGCGCTTCATCGGCGTGACCGGGCACGGCTGGACGATCGCGGCGATGCACAAGCGCGCGCTCGAGCGCTTCGATTTCGATTCGGTGCTGCTGCCGTGGAACTGGTTCGTGGCGCATCACGAGAGCTATGCCGCCGACTTCGAGGCGCTCGCGGCGCACTGCGCCGAGCGCCAGGTCGCCGTGCAGACCATCAAGTCGCTGGCGCGCGGGCCGTGGGCCGCCGGCGTACCGCGCAGCCACGCCACCTGGTATCAGCCGCTCGAGAGCGAGCAGGACATCGACGTCGCGGTGCGCTGGCTGCTGGCGCGGCCGGGGATCTTCCTCAATTCCGTCGGCGACGTCACGCTGCTGCCGAAGGTGTTGCGCGCCGCGGCCGAGCTTGGCGAGGGCCAGCCGGAGCTGTCGGACGAGATGATGGCGGCGTTCAGCCAGCGTGCCGGCCTGGCCTCGATCTTCGGCCTCTGATAGCGCCGCCGGAAATGCAGAGGGCGGGGCCCGAAAGCGCCCGCCCTAGCCAACGTGCAGCCGTTGCCGCTCAGATGTCGTAGTAGAGGACGAACTCGTAGGGATGAGGCCGCAGGCGGATCGGGTCGACTTCCTTGTCCCGCTTGTAGGCCAGGTAGTTCTCGATGAAGTCCTGGGTGAACACGTCGCCTTCGGTGAGGAACTCGTGGTCGGCCTCGAGGGCGGCCAGCGCGGCGCTCAGCGAACCCGGCACCGTCGGGATCTCGGCCAGCTCCTCCGGCGGCAGGTCGTAGATGTTCTTGTCGACCGGGTCGCCCGGATCGATGCGGTTCTTGATGCCGTCGATGCCCGCCATCAGCATCGCCGCGAAGGCGAGATACGGGTTGCAAGAGGGGTCGGGGCAGCGGAACTCGGCGCGCTTCGCCTTCGGGCTGTCGGAGTACATCGGGATGCGCACCGCGGCCGACCGGTTGCGCATCGACCATGCGAGGTTCACCGGCGCCTCGTAGCCCGGCACCAGGCGGTGGTAGGAGTTGGTGGTCGGGGCGGCGAAGGCGAGCAGCGCCGGCGCGTGCTTGAGCAGGCCGCCGATATAGTAGCGGCAGACGTCGGAGAGGCCGGCGTAGCCCGACGGATCGCCGAAGGTCGGCTTGTCGCCGTTCCAGATCGACTGGTGCACGTGCATGCCCGAGCCGTTGTCGCCGAACAGCGGCTTGGGCATGAAGGTCGCGGTCTTGCCGTGCGCGCGGGCGACGTTCTTCACGACGTACTTGTACTTGATCAGGCTGTCGGCCATCGCCACGAGCGTGTCGAAGCGCATGTCGATCTCGCACTGGCCGGCGGTCGCGACCTCGTGGTGGTGGCACTCGACCTCGATGCCGATCTGGGCCATGACCAGCGCCATCTCGGAGCGCAGATCGTGCAGCGAGTCCGAGGGCGGCACGGGGAAGTAGCCTTCCTTGGGGCGGATCTTGTAGCCGAGGTTCGGGCCCTCGTCCTCGGGCATGTTCCAGTGGCCCTCGACCGAATCGACCGAGTAGGTGCCGTAGTGCACGGACTGGCCGTAGCGCACGTCGTCGAACACGAAGAACTCGGCCTCGGGACCGAAATAGGCGCGATCGCCCAGACCGGTCGAGTTGAGATAGGCCTCGGCCTTGCGGGCGACGCCGCGCGGGTCGCGCGCGTAGAAGTCCTTGGTGATCGGATCGCGGATGTCGCAGATCAGCACCAGGGTCTTGTGCTGCGTGAAGGGGTCCAGGAAGGCCGTGGTCTCGTCCGGCATCAGCAGCATGTCGGACGCCTGGATCTCCTGGAAGCCGCGGATCGACGAGCCGTCGAAGCCGAGCCCCTCGTCGACGGCGTCGGCCTTGAAGGCGGTGGCCGGAAACGAGGTGTGCTGCCACATGCCGGGCAGGTCGGTGAAGCGGAGATCGACGATCTGGACGTCGTGATCCCTGATGGCTTTGATCACGTCCTCGGGCGAGCTGCATCCCAATGTCATCGAAGGGTTCCTTTCGTGCTTGTCTCAGGCTGATCGCGCGCCGGTCGCTCGTCGCGTGCGCATGCCTCCGGCGGCCGCGGTGGCGGCGACGCCGAGCGGTTCACCGACGCCGGCGAGACCTTCTTGCGGCGGTCGGCAGGCCGGCCGCCTAGAGCGCATCGGCGCCGCGCTCGCCGGTTCGGATGCGGACCGCGGTCTCGATGTCGTAGATGAAGATCTTGCCGTCGCCGATGCGGTCGGTCTTGGCGGCGTGCTGGATCGCCTCGACCGCGCGGTCCGCCAGCGCGTCCTCGAGCACGATCTCGATCTTCACCTTCGGCAGGAAGTCGACCACGTACTCGGCGCCGCGATACAGCTCGGTGTGCCCCTTCTGCCGCCCGAAACCCTTGACCTCGGTGACGGTCATGCCTTTGAGGCCGACCTCCTGCAACGCCTCCTTCACCTCGTCCAGCTTGAACGGTTTGATGATCGCCTCGATCTTCTTCATAAGATCCACCGATCCTTTCCAACTTGGGAGTGGGCGCGGCGGACGCCGAGCGCATCGCCTGGAGGGTCTGAAGCAGATATCGTGCCAACGCCGCGGTGCCGTCGTGGACCGGCATGGTACGCCCGGGAAGGTAAACGGCAATTGCTTAATTCGCGGTCAATTCGCCTATTTTGTGGGCACGCGGATGCCCATATCGAGGCGCAGCGGCGCCGACGCAGGGGGTGCGGCGTCGCTTGACGGCGGCTTGGCGCACCGTCTAAAGATCCGCGGGATGGCGGGCATAGCTCAGTTGGTTAGAGCGCCAGATTGTGGCTCTGGAGGTCGCCGGTTCGATCCCGGCTGCTCGCCCCACCAAGCTCGCAGCCCCGGCACGAGCGCCGCTGGCGCGAAGACCGTCAGCGAGCGCCGTTGCAGGTCAGTGGACGCCGGTGCGCGACGTAAGAGAACGGGAAGGAACGCGTGGCTTGGAGTCGGCCGTAGGAAAGGTTCTCGTCACTGGTGCGAACGGTTTCACCGGTGCCTGGCTGTGCCAGCATCTGGCCAGGAAAGGTGTGCCGACGCGCGGCATGTACTGGGCGCCGGACGGCGCGCCGGACTTCTCGCATCCCAATCTCGAGTTGGTGCCCGGTGACCTGCTGGATCGCGAGAGCCTCAAGCGTGCGCTCGACGGCGTCGCCGTGGTGCAGAACATTGCCGCCCTGTATCGGCCGACCAATGTGCCCCAGAAAGCGTACTGGGACGTCAATGTCGACGGCATCCGCAACATCATCGAGGAATCGGCCCAGGCCGGCGTGAAGCGTTTCGTGCAGTGCTCGACGGTGGGCGTGTTCGGCGCGATCGAGCATCCCCCTGCCGACGAGAACGCGCCGATCAAGCCGGACGACTACTACCAGGAGACTAAATACCAGGGCGAGATGGTGGCGCGGGAGTTGTGCCCCAAGCTCGGCATCCCGTTCTCGGTGGTCCGCCCGGCCGCGATCTACGGGCCGCGCGAGACGCGCTTCCTCAAGCTCGCCAAGACCCTCAAGGGCGGCACCTTCGTGATGTTCGGGTCCGGTGAGGTGCGCTACCACTTCATCCATGTCGAGGACCTGAGCGATGCGCTGTGCCTGTGCGCGGAGCGCGACGAAGCGCTGGGCGAGGTGTTCATCATCGCCGACGACCACGCGCTTTCCCTGAACGAGATCGTGCGCGTGATGTCCGAGGCGCTCGGCATCCGGCCGCCGCGGCTGCGTCTGCCCTATCCGCTGCTGTACGGCGCGGCAGCGGCCTGCGAGTTCGTCCTCAAGCCCTTCCCGGTGTCGGCGCCCCTGCACCGGCGCCGTGCCGCGTGGTTCAACTCGACGCGGCAGTTCGACATCAGCAAGGCGCGGCAGCGGCTCGGCTACGATCCGAAGATCGCGCCCGAGGACGGCCTCAAGGACATGGTGCGATCCTATCAGGAAGCCGGCTGGGTCTGAGCGCGGCCGCGGTCGTCGTCATCCGCAAGATCCATACGGTGGCGCTCGGCATCGACGTCAACTTCAGCCTCTGCGTGATCATCCCGCTGATCTGCCTGAGCGTGGCCGCGGCGTACGCGAGAGCGCATTCGCGCTCTTCTTCGCGCGCAACGGCCTGTTCGTCGAGGAACCGAGGAGGCCTCCTGCCGAACGTCGCCGGACGCGTGCGAGGCCGATTGGCTCGGCTGCTGACAGTGCGCTCGGCCCGGGCCTGTGAAGTCGGCGAAAGGCCTCCTCCAGCCGCCTGCGCAGGGCCGGGCAGGCAAGCCTTGACGCCCGCTCGCGTCCCCGCGGCCGCTTGACGGCCTCTCGAAGGTGCGTCTAAACATCCGGGCGAAGGTACGGACGGATCAGGTGATCGCCGCGTCGACGCGATGCGGAGCAGCGGTCGCGCGCCGGCGTATGGCGCGGCGTCGTCCGCCTTCGTGCGCAAGGCGAGACCCATCGTCCGAAAACGCATATGACCCGGTTGCGGGGCTCGGTTGGAGGGAGCAGCCTATGTTGCGCAGCACCGGCGAGGTCCTGAATCCTGGTGTCGTCGCCCTGTGGGCGCGCGTGCCCGCCGATCTCCACTACCTCTGAGCAACGCCGTCGCGACTGTTCAATCCCAACATCCGGCGCTGATGGTCCGATGCCAGCATCACCTGTGCTAGAGGTCGTTAAGCGCGCCGCGTGCGTCGACGACATCGTGACGGCGCTGACCGACACCGACATCCGTCGGCTGACGGGCCGGGAGGTGACGGTCGTCAGCCGCCAGATCGAGAAGGTGCGGCGGAGCGCGGATCTGCGCATCGCCTATCTCGGCAGCCACACGATCGAGCCGCTGCCGCAGTATGTCAGCGTGGCGGCCACCGCTCGCGGCATCCTTGTCGCGGGGCATGTCGGCGACTTCAATCAGTACTATCAGGAGATCCTGGCGGAAGCCTCAGAGCTGAAGGCCTTCGACCCGCAGCTGATCTTCCTGTCGATCTCGCTGCGCGAGCTGGCGCCGCAGCTGTGTTTTCAGTTTTCCACGCTCGGCGCGGCCGAGAAGCGGGCGGCGCACGAGTCGGTCGTCGACCACGTGATGGACTGGGTCGAGCAGGCGCTCAAGGCGACGCGCGCCTCGATCCTGGTCACGAATTTCGTGGTGCCGCCGGCGCGCCAGGCAGGGATCGGCGACCTGCACCAGGCCGACGGCGAGACGGCGTTCTGCATGCGTCTCAATCTGGAGCTTCTGGAGCGCCTCGCTGGCAATCCGCGCACCTATCTGTTCGACATGGAGGGCGTGGTCGGCCGCTTCGGCAAGGGACGCGCCTTCAGCCCGACCATGTACCACCTCGCCAAGATGCCGTGGCAGGAGCTGCTGCTGCCGCACATCGCCGACGAGCTTTTGCGCTATGCCCTGGCGCATTTGGGGCGCAGCAAGAAATGCCTGGTGATGGACCTGGACAACACCGTCTGGGGCGGCGTGCTGGGCGAGGAAGGAGCTGAGGGCATCGAGGTCGGCCCTGGCAGCGCGACGGGGGAGGCGTTCCAGGCGTTCCAGCGCGCGCTCGTGATGCTCAAGGACCGCGGCGTCATGCTCGCCGTCAACAGCAAGAACAACGAGGACGACGTCCGCGAGGCGTTTCGCCTGAGAAGCGAGATGCCGTTGAAGCTCGAGGACTTCGCCGCGCTGCGGATCAACTGGGAGAGCAAGCACGAGAACCTCGTCGCGATTGCCGAGGACCTGAACATCGGCATCGACAGCCTGGTGTTCGTGGACGACAACCCCGTCGAGTGCGCGCTCATCGAGGAGATGCTGCCGGCGGTGACGGTGGTTCCCCTGCCCGACGATCCGGCCGACTATGCCGACTTGCTGCTCGACCGCATGGAGTTCGAGAAGCTCAGCATCACCGCCGAGGACCGCGTCAAGGCGAAGCAGTACCAGGAGCAGCGGCAGCGGGCGGAGCACCGTGCGGCGACGGGCGATCTCGACGCCTACCTCGCGAGCCTGCAGACCGAGATCCGCATCCGGCCGCCCTCGGAGGGCCAGCGGGCGCGCGTCCACCAGCTGTTCTCGAAGACCAACCAGTTCAACGTGACCACCAGGCGCTACAGCCCCGCCGACATCGACCGCTTCCTGTCCGACGAGCGCTTCGTGCTGCGCACGATCGAGGCCGCGGACCGCTTCGGGCCGCTGGGCATCATCGGCGTGTATCTGGTCGACCTGTCGAACGGCACGCCGCATGTGGACAGTTTCCTGATGAGCTGTCGGGCCATCGGCCGCGGCATCGAGACGGCGGTGATGAACACGATCAAGCAGGAGTTTCTGCTGAGCCGGCGGCACGCGGCGCTGTCGGCGGAATTCGTGCCGACCAAGAAGAACGTGCCGGCGCGGAACTTTTACCCGGCGCAAGGCTTTACGCTGGTGGCGGAGGGCGAATCCGGCCAGCAGTCCTTTGAGCTTCGCGCCGACGGCGCAGCGACGATCGATTGCCCGCACGTTGCGATCGTTTGAGCGGAGTAACCGGTGGACGACAGGCTGAGGGAGATTGTCGCGGAGCTGTTCGACCTGGAGCCGGCTCTGGTGCGCGACGAGTTGACGCCGGAGGATGTCGAGCTCTGGGACTCGTTGAATCATCTCCGGCTGGTCAGCGCGGTGGAGGAGGAATTCCAGATCAAGCTGTCGATGCAGCAGATCGAATCGATTCGTAGTCTCGCCGGGTTGCGCGCACTGATCGAACAACGACCATCATGATGCGGCCGGCAAAGCTTGTGCAGCGGTTCCTGCTGCCGAGCTTTGTGATCAGTCTCATCTACGCATTTCGCTACGGCGCGCTGATCAGTCCGCGGGCGGAGGTCGAGCTGAGCCCGCAGCTCAAGCTCGGCAAGCGGACCAAGATCAGCTCGTTCAGCAAGATCAAGGCCACGGACGGGCCGATGGCGATCGGCGAGCGCGTCTCGGTCGGCGCCGGCTGCTTCATCCATGCCGGCAGCGGCGGCGTGAGCATCGGCGACGACAGCATGATCAGCCCCAACGTGTCGATCGTCGGCACCAATTACCGCTACGACCGGCTCGACGTCCCGATCCAGGAGCAGGGCGAGATCTCGAGGGGAATCACGATCGGCCGCGACGTCTGGATCGGCGTCGGCTGCGCCATCCTGGACGGTGCCGTCATCGGCGACCACGCGATCGTCGCGCCGAACGCCGTCGTCTCGACCGTGATCCCGGCGAAGGCGATCGCGGTCGGCAACCCGGCCAAACCCGTCTTCACGCGGCGCTGACGCGCGTCGCACCGTCGGACCGGCGGACCCGCCGCGTCAGGCCGGGGCGGGAGCGACCCGTGTTCGCACGTTGCTCGTAAGAAATACGGTTTCTGCGGAATGGACGGGTGTTCTGCCTGTTGGTGCAGATGAGGCGAGGTGACTCCCATTCCGCGTGGCAGGGCGCTTCTTCCTGCCGCTTCTTCTCATCCACACGGGGCCACGATGGCGCTGTATCTCACAGATCCGCCAGTGCTGAAATGATGCTGCTGGCAGCGGGGTCGGGCACGCCGGCGGCTCGGTGCGGTCTTGGTCGTGGACGCGGGGTGCCGGTCGCCGGCGCCTTGGCGCTCGCGCCATCGGTCGCAACCTCCACGACGTTCTTTCACGTCAGGCGGGTGGGACGCCTCCGATGAGGCGCGGGCCGGCGCGGACATCGGCGCAGCGCGGCCGGCCCTTCTTCATTTTCGGTTCGGGCAGATCCGGCACCTCCTTGCTCAGCCGGATGCTGAACCAGCACCCGCATCTGGCCGTGCCGCCGGAGTCGCACCTCTACAGCACGTTCCACCCCTGGCTCGGCTGGTACGGCAGTCTCGCCCTGCCGCAGAACCGGGCGCACCTGGTCGCCGACATGCTCGCGAGCGGGCCGCTGCGCGACTGGTCGCCGCGGCTGCGGCCGGAGGAGGTGCTGCCCCGCATCGACGGCGACGGTTTCGCCGCCGTGGTCGATGCGGTGATGCATGCCTGGGCGGCAAAGCAGGGCAAGCGGCGCTGGGGCGAGAAGACGCCCCGGCACCTCCGCAACTGGCGCGAGATCAGCGGCGATTTCGCGGCATCGCCGGTGATCCACGTCGTGCGTGACGGCAGGGACGTCGCCGTCTCGATGATCAAGGCGCGCTTCGGGCCGAAATCGGTCTATGCCTGCGCCAGGGCCTGGAAAGAAGATCTTGATCAGATAGAGGAGCTGGAAAATCATCAGTCGCCGAGCTTGTTTTACCAGATCTCCTATGAAGAAATTCTGCAAGACAGCGAGCAGGCGCTCAAGAAAATCTGCAACTTTCTCGGTGAAGAATATGCACCTGAGATGCTGTCTTATCACTGCAACACTTTGCCATACCCCACGGATGCGCGGAATCAGCAGAACCTGGCTAAGCCAGTGATGGTCGAGAACAAGGAGAAATGGCGGCACGAGATGACCAGAGATGACGTCAGAGTATTCGAGGCCGTGGCGGGCGACGCCCTCGCCAGGTACGGCTATGCACGAGCGATCGAAGAGCCCGCGCTCACGAAAGGCGAGGAGGCGTACCGGCGCTATGTCGAGGCGCCCTGGCGGCGATCCCTCGGCCGGCTCAAGGATCGCAAGGGCCAGGGGGAGCGGCTGATTCTCGTCGGCCTGCTCTCGCGTCGCGTCGGCCAGGCGGCGGTTCGCAGGCTGGTTGGCGGTGCGTCGGCAAGCGGGCGGCTGCGGCTCGGGCTGAAAGATTCGGCGAAATGAACATCGGCAAGGTTCTGGTGACCGGCGCGACCGGCTTCGCCGGCGGCGCCTTGGCCCGACGGCTGGCGGCGCACAATGCCCCGGTGCGCGTGCTGGTGCGGGATTCGTCGCGCGCCGCACCGCTCGCGGATCTCGGCGTCGAGATCGCGCAGGGCGATCTCCGCGATCCGGCCTCGCTGCACGAGGCGATGCGCGACGTCGACGTGGTCTACCACATCGCCGCGGCCTACCGGCAGCAGAACGTGAAGCCGCAGACGTTCAAGGAGGTCAACGGCACGGCGGTCCGGCACCTGCTCGAGGCGGCGAGCCAAGCCGAGGTCAGCCGCTTCGTTCACTGCAGCACGGTCGGCGTGCACGGCCACGTCGAGCGGCCGCCGGCCTGCGAGAGGGCGCCGCTGGCGCCCGGCGACGCGTATCAGCGATCCAAGCTCGAGGGCGAGCGCATCGCCGCGCGCTACGGTGCCGAAGGCCGGCTGCCGGTGACGATCTTCCGGCCGGCCGGGATCTACGGCCCCGGCGATCTGCGCTTCCTGAAGCTGTTCCGCGGCATCAAGCGCGGCCGCTTCCCGATGATCGGCGACGGCAAGGTGCTGTATCACTTGGTCTATATCGACGACCTGATCGACGGCATCATCCGCTGCGGCACCGTCGAGGACGCGGTCGGCGAGACCTTCATCATCGCCGGGCCCGAGTACACGACGCTGAACGAACTGATCGCCACCGTCGCCGGGGAGGTCGGCGAGCGGCCGCCATGGCTGCGCATCCCGCTGGCCCCCGTCTATCTCGCGGCCGCGGCCTGCGAGGCGGTCTGCAGGCCCCTGCGCATCGAACCGCCGCTGCATCGCCGCCGCGTCGACTTCTTCGCCAAGAACCGGGCGTTCGACATCTCCAAGGCGCGGCGCAAGCTCGGCTATGCGCCGCAAGTCTCGATCCGCGAGGGAGTGGCCCGCACCGCCGCCTGGTACGCCGGCGAAGGCCTGCTCTGAGCCGGGCGCGCGGGACGCGCTTCCCGCCCCGGGGGCTTTCCTCGCTCGAGGTCGCGGCTTATCGTGGCCCCACACGGCGCGGCACCACCATGCACGGCAGCGATGACGGTAAGCGCGGTCGATTCGGCGATCTTCGGCGGTCTGTTCACGACCGCGGCGATGCGCGCCGTGTTCGTGGACCATACCCGCCTGCAGCGCATGCTCGACGTCGAGGCGGCGCTCGCCCGGGCGCAGGCGCGGCTCGGCCTGATCCCCGTCGCCGCCGCCGAGGAGATCGCCGCCAAGGCCAGGCTGGAGCGGTTCGACCTCGAGGCGATCCGGCGCGGCACCGAACTCGCCGGCTATCCGATTGTGCCGCTCGTCAAGGCGCTCGGCGAGGCGTGCGACGGCGACGCCGGGCGCTACGTCCACTGGGGCGCCACCACCCAGGACATCGTCGACAGCGCGCTGGTGCTGCAGATCCGCGACGCCCTGGCGTTGATTCAGGACGACCTCGACGCCATCTTGCGCCGCCTCGCCGCGCTCGCGAAGCAGTTTCGCGACACGCCGATGGCCGGCCGCAGCCATCTGCAGCACGCGCTGCCGATCAGCTTCGGCTTCAAATGCGCGGTGTGGCTCAGCCCCCTGCAGCGGCATCGGCGGCGGCTCGATGCGCTGCGCGGCGAGGTGCTGACGGTCCAGTTCGGCGGCGCGGTCGGCACGCTCGCCTCGCTCGGCGCGAACGGCATCGCCGTGCTCGAGGCCCTGGCCGAGGAGCTGGACCTGGCGGCGCCGCCGATCGCCTGGCACGTGGCGCGCGACGCCCTGGCCGAGACCGTCTGCTTCCTCGGCCTGCTCACCGGCTCGCTCGGCAAGATCGCGACCGACGTCATGCTGCTGATGCAGACCGAGGTCGGCGAGGTCGCCGAGCCGCACGCGCCGGGCCGCGGCGGCAGCAGCACCATGCCGCAAAAGCGCAACCCGATCGCCTGCGAGTTCATCCTCGCGGCCGCGAAGAACGTCCGCCAGCAGGTCGCCGTGATGCTGGACGCCATGCTGCAGGACCACGAGCGCGCGACCGGCCCCTGGCACGCCGAATGGCTGGCGCTGCCGCAGGCCTTCGCGCTCTGCGCCGGTGCGCTGCACCACAGCCGGGCGCTGCTCGAAGGCCTGACGGTCGATGCCACCCGCATGCGGCGCAATCTCGACATGACGCGGGGCATGATCACGGCCGAGGCGGTGATGATGGCGCTGGCGCCGGCGCTCGGTCGCGAGGCGGCGCACCATGTCGTCGCGGCGGCCTGCAACGAGGCGCTTGCGAGCGACCGCCATCTGCTCGAGGTGCTGGGCGCGGACCCGCAGGTCACCGCACACCTGTCGCGCACGCAGCTCGCGAGCCTGCTCGAGCCCGACAACTACACCGGCCTGGCCGGCGCGTTCGTCGATCGCGTCGTGGCCGGCAACCGCAGCTGAGAAGAGGCGACATGCCGCACGTCAAGGCGAACGGTATCCAGATCTATTACGAGCTGAGCGGTGCGCCGGACGCGCCGGTGGTGATGCTCAGCAACTCCCTCGGCACCAGGCTCGAGATGTGGGAGCCGCAGATGCCGGCGCTCCGCCGCTATCGGGTGCTGCGCTACGACAGCCGCGGGCATGGCCGCAGCGATGCGCCGTCCGGCGCTTACAGCATCGCGCTGCTCGGGCAGGACGCGCTGGCGCTGCTCGATGCGCTCGGCATCGAGCAGGTGCATTTCTGCGGCCTCTCGAAGGGCGGCATGGTCGGCCAGTGGCTCGGCGCCCATCACGGCGACCGCCTCCTGAGCCTCGCCCTGTGCGCGACCGCCTCGCGCATCGGCACGGCCGAACTCTGGAACCAGCGGATCGAGCAGAGTGCTGGCGAGGGCATGGCGGCGCTGGTCGACGGCGTCGCCGAGCGCTGGTTCACAGCCGGCTATCGCGCCACGCCGAGGCCCGAGGTCGAGCAGGTCCGCGCCATGATCCTCGCGACCCCGGCGCAGGGCTACGGCGCCTGCTGCGCCGCGATCCGCGACATGGACCAGGGCGAGGCGGTCCGGTCGATCCGCACGCCCACTCTGCTCGTCGCCGGCGCCGACGATCCGGCCACGACGGTCGAGATGATGCGCAGCCTGCACGAGCGCATCCCGGGCTCGCGCCTGATCGAGATCGCGCAGGCCGCGCATCTCGTCAACATCGAGCAGCCCGAGCGCTTCAACCGCGCCCTCACCAGCTTCCTCGACGCACAATCACGGGATTGAACGATGAGCCAGGACATGCACGCACGCGGCCTGAAGAACCGCAAGGAGGTGTTGGGCGAAGCCCATGTCGAGCGGTCCTTTGCGAGCGCCGACGACTTCTCCATGCCGTATCAGAACCTGGTCACCGAGTATTGCTGGGGGGCCGTGTGGGATCGGCCGGGCCTGCCGCGCAAGATCCGGAGCCTGCTCAACATCGCCATGCTGACCGCGCTCAATCGCGAGGACGAGTTCAAGCTGCACGTGCGCGCCGCGTTCCGCAACGGCGTCAGCAAGGAAGAGATCTGCGAGGTGCTGCTGCAGGCCGCGATCTACTGCGGCATCCCGGCGGCGAACTCGGCCTTCAAGCAGGCGCGCGAGGTGTTCGCGGCGATGGAGCGGGAAGGCGCCGGCTGAGCGCCATGGCGACGGTCAGCCTGAGGCGGCTGCGCAAGCGGTACGGCAAGATCGAGGCGGTGC